>NZ_RZQY01000020.1:0-24234 GCF_003998575.1 Mesorhizobium sp. M7A.F.Ca.CA.001.10.2.1
CATCGTGCCGCCGAACTGCCTGTCTGGCTGCACAGATACAATTGGCATCGTCCACATGGCAGCCTAAAGTCAAAAACGCCTATCAGTCGCCTCGCCCTGATCGAGGACAACCTGTTGAAGCTCCACAACTAGGTCGTCCAGCATCACAGTGAACCGCGTACGTAGTATTTTGTCGTAGGCGGCATTCTGGATAGCCGGATACGGGCTCTTCACCCGCTGCACCACCGATTGCGGGATGATGTCGCGAGAAACATTCACGGATTTCGTGAAAAAAGTGTACCCGCCGAAGAGCCCTACTCGCGGGGGCGGTGCAGCACCACCTCGGTGTCACTGCTCGTGTTCATGCGATGGACTAGGCCGGCCAGCTGTTGACGCAGCTCGCGGTAGTTGTAAGTCTCACCCGTGTAGACGAGCACCAAGTCAGGTCGGCCATCCCCCTGGAGCATCCTCGGCTGGCGGCCGCCCTGGATATCGATGATTGCCAGGCGGTGGTGTCCCAGCGCCGCAGGCCCGCCGATCCAAGTCCCCTCGTCGTCCGGACCGTGGTTCGCTATGGTGGCCGTCATATCGGCAAGCTCCCTTCGCGCATCGGGACCTCCGAGGTCTCGATTGAAGTCGATCCATTCACAGATGCCGCACAGGTTATGTCGCCGCATTTGGGCGAAGCAGATATAAGGCCAGTGGGAAACCATCGAGGCAAAGTGACGGATCTAGCCCAGCTACGATCCGCATCCGACATTGTCGGACATCGGACAGCACCGCGATTCGCTGCATAGGAAGCCTGGAGTCGCGATTTCCCCTGGGGGAATCAGCGCATGAAAGGAGAGCTGGGTCGTGTCTGCCGAAATGAGAAATTGCTCCCCCTTATTGCATCACCGAGGAATGTTACCCAGCGCGATAGACGGACATGCCCTATCTCCCCCCGTTGCAGCTGAGGGAGATAGGGGCCAGCTCTTCATTCAACCCTCATGGAGGATGATCAGCCCAGCCATTTCCATGCGCCGGCCTTCACAAGCCGTGCACCATTCAGGTTCTTTTCCTTGAAGCGCGACGATCCTTGTCAGACGTCGCAACACTTGCTGCCGAGAGCACGAGCTCTTCCTCGAGCATGCCTTGATCTGCGCCTCGAACGGCTCGCACATGCTGGGTTTCAACGACTTCGCAGAGGTTGATATTCTGCAGTGACTTCGTCTCGCTGCTGCACGGCATTGACGCTGGGAGCCATGCTCGCGTGGCGCAATTGTGCTGAAGCCGGTGCCCACGGCAACGTTTCTTAACCCGCCCCAGATCCTGGCGTTTGGCTATTTCCGACATTCGTGTCCGGCTTCGGACAAAGGCCGGGTTTGCCGAACGGAGTCGCACCCAATTTCCAGTGCTGCTTGAGCAATAATATCGACCGGCATTACTGCACAACACGAAAGTTGCTGCAAAAACCGAAGTGAACCCAAGGCATCGGGTCAATTGGCATGGCGCTTGCGACTCGGTCGATAGAACGCAGTCAAAATCACGGTTGCAGACCATGCCTACCTCTCAAAGCTCGATAAAGCACGCGAGCAAAATTCCCCGTCTCCGCGGAAGCTCGTCGCCGTTAAACGTGCCTGCTCGGGGGCGGTCTTGCACAAGACCGGTCCGAGGCAACCACGCCAAGGCGCGAGGCTGCCGGAACTGTCGACCGAAGTCGATGCCGCTTCAGTTTAACCGAAAAATGCACCGTACCACTTTGGCCTGGAAGCAAATCAATGACCTATAGAAAGAACGTTCCTCTCGTGACCTTTCGCACGCGTGTTCGCGATGAGTCGATCGGGGGGCCAAATCCTTATCAGTGGGAGAACAAGACCTCCGACGATTATTTCGGGGGCAAGCGCATCATCCTGTTCTCGCTGCCTGGCGCCTTCACCCCGACCTGCTCGACCTTCCAACTGCCCGATTTCGAAAAACTCTATGATCAATTTCTGGAACTGCGAATTGACGCGATCTACTGCGTCTCGGTCAACGATGCTTTCGTCATGAATGCGTGGGGAAAGTCCTTGGGGCTGCAGAAGATCGAGCTGATCCCAGACGGGTCGGGCGAGTTCACGCGCAAAATGGGCATGCTGGTCGCGAAGGACAATCTGGGCTTTGGCATGCGCTCCTGGCGATACGCCGCTCTGATCGACGATGGCGTGGTGGAGCAGTGGTTCGAGGAGGAAGGCTTCTGTGACAACTGCGAGACGGACCCCTATGGCGTTTCATCCCCGCAAAACGTTCTCGACAAATTGAAGGCGGCGGCATGACCCAGAAGTGGAAAGTCTCACACAACCCAAGCACACACTAGAGCCTCCTCGGCAGATCACGGTTCAACATGCATCTCTCAGCAAGCCTGCTTCAACGCCAGAAGCAACGTATGGTCTTATCGCCTCAAGCCATTGAAGCTATTCGCTTGCTGCGATTGACGCATACTGAACTCCATCAGCTCGTGCAGCAGGCACTCGAGAAGAACCCCGTTTTGAAGCCTGACCCGTTTGACGACGATTCGCCGCTGCCAGGGGTGGATCAGCGGAGCAGTCAAAGCAGAAGCGAAATCGGCGAATCGCCCATTGGCGGGCCGTCTGGCGGGCGCGGGCAATGGAAGTCGCAACGCAGTAGCGGCAACGATCGACCTGCCGTCGAGGAGTTTACCGCCCACACCGAAACATTGCACGACCATGTCGCCCGCCAGGTCGCCCTCAACCCGTTCACCCCCCAGGAGCGGCTGATTGCCGGACAGCTCGCCGCTCATCTGGAGGACACTGGCTATCTTCAGGTAAACCTTTTCGATCTGGCCAGGACGTTAAACGTTCGGCAAGCTGATGTGGAACGGGTCATCGGAATCTTGCAGCAATTTGATCCGCCGGGCATTTTTGCGCGAACTCTCAGCGAATGCCTGGAGATTCAGCTGCGCCAGCAAGACCGGTTCGACCCGGCTATGGCAGCTTTGGTCGCCAATCTCGAGATGCTTGCACGGGGGGATTTTCAGGGATTGAAGCAGCGTTGCGGAGTCGACGAGGAGGATCTCCTCGACATGAGGAACGAAATCCGCGCGCTCGATCCCAAGCCTGGAGACCGGTTCCAGTCCGGGACGCCGGAAACCATCGTACCGGACGTCTGGGTAATGCCCAAGTCCGAAGGTGGATGGCGGGTGGAGCTTGATCCGGCCACGCTGCCCAAAGTGTTGATCAACCACACCTATGTCGCCGAAATCTCGCAGCTGACCAAGCAAAATCCGGAAGGCAAAGCGTTTCTCGACAATTGCCAGGAAAAAGGGAACTGGCTGATCAGCAGTCTCAAGCAGCGCGCTAAGACGATCCTTAAGGTTGCGACCGAAATCGTGCGCCAGCAGGATGCCTTTTTTACACACGGCGCCGCCCATCTGCGGCCTCTCTGTCTCAAAAATGTCGCTGACGAGATCGGCATGCACGAGTCGACGGTAAGCCGGGTGACTTCGAACAGGTACATGTTGACTCCGCGCGGGGTGTTCGAGCTGAAGTATTTTTTCGCTGCGCCAATCGCATCCTGCGAGGGCGGCGATGCGCACTCCGCCAAAGCTGTCTGCCATCGGATCAAGGCAATCATAGCCGAAGAATCGCTCGACAAGGTACATTCCGACGAAGACATCGTTGCTCAACTCAAGGAGACCGGCATCGATGTCGCTCGCCGTACCGTCACCAAATATCGCGAGGCGATGAACATCCCTTCCTCCATACGACGGCGCCGCGATAAGCGTTTGTCCGCAGCTGCGATCAAGCGAAGTGACTAACCGACATTCGTGGTCGGCGAGAGGCGACTCTCAACTTCCTCCGGGCCGAAGCAGCTTTCGAAGTCATGGCATTCCCCGCAACTGGGTGCTGTGCATGACGAAAAGCCTTCGGCCTCACACAGCTTGCGGTAAAAGTACTTTTTCCATTTCATGTTTTCTGTGTTGCCTGCCGCCAGCGCGGGAAAATGTCTGGCAAGCAGGCGGCTGAGCTCAGCGCGATTTGAGAGGCCAAGATCCCGCCAAAGATGGTCCATGCGCATCGCACGCCGGGCGATGATCTTGGCCAAGCGGGCGCTCGCCGGGTCGGCCGGCGCAGCATGCGCTAGCAGCAGCCGGCGTAGCAGTTCCTCTTCCAGTTCCGGCTCGGGCTCGCTCAACTCCTCCAAAGCGAATACGCTGCTGGAGGTAGACGGGAAAGTTGCGGCCAAGACATCACGCAATTCGACAGACGAAAGGCCTGTCCCCTCCGTCGCCAACACCTCGCCCGCCTGGACCTCCTCAAGCGAACGTGAATGTACGCAGGGCAGCACATGCTGATCGAAGCTCCTCCCTAGCTCGGACCCACGCCATTGCGCGCTGGATAGGCAGCCATCATCGTAACGGCCGGCTTCAGCTTCCGGCATGACAAAGCGCCTTGTTGACCGCAGGGATGATCTTGTCGCCCCAGAGCTCGATCTGGCGCAGCATCGTCTTTTGGTCGAAGTCGCCCAATTGAGTCTGAACTGCGATCTGGTCCGGTTTCAAGATATCGATCTCTTCCAGCAGGCGATCAATCACGCGATTTACGCTGCCAATCGGCAAATTTTTGCGCATGGTCTCGAAGGACAGATCCTGCTGGGTCGGTGTCTCCTGCAGCAGGTAGCCATCGTGGCTCTGTTGGCGACGCTGATGCAGGGCTTCAGAAAGCCGGCGCTGGAAGCGGGCATTGTCGAGATAGCTGTTGATCTCCAACTCGTCGTGGCTGGCATAGCAGCAGCGCAGCAGCGATATCTTGACGTCGGTGACGTTCTTTTCCTCGGATGCCGCCGCCCTCTCGACTGATTCACGCAGTGTGGTCAAAGTCTCTAAGCCGTCGTGGAAGGCTGTGACAAAAAAATTGTGCCCCTCGCGGTAGGCCCGAGCCATCCGTGCGGCTCCGCCAGCGATCCAGATAGGCGGCGTCGGCTGCTGGACTGTGCGGACCGAAATCGCTGTTGGGGGGATCTTCTCATACTGGCCGTCGTGTTCGAAGACGTTTTGGTTGAGGCCCTTGAGAATGATGTCCAGGTATTCCGAAAAGACGGCCGGCGCCTCATCGATGTCCACGCCGAACCGTTCGAACTCGAACTGCTGGTATCCCAAGCCTACGCCGAGCTCGAGACGGCCGTTCGCAACGATGTCGGCGAAGCCGATCTCGGACAGCAGGCGCTGCGGTTGGTAAAGCGGCAGCACGCAGACGGCAGTGCCCAGGCGAATCGTGCTTGTCAAGCCGCCGCAGTGCGCCACCATCATCAGCGGGGATGGTATGAGGCTGTAATTGTTGAAGTGGTGCTCAGCAAACCACGCGGTGTTGAACCCAGCCTGCTCCGAAGCGACGGCCTGTTCGATGGAGTTGCGGATGACGCTTTCTGAGGATTGGTGATAGCCACGCTGGGCGGCCAGAATGAAAGTGGCAAATTCCATGATTTCTCCTCGTTATAGACACGTCAGCCGACCGGGAATGTGCTCGGCATGCGCATGCTTGGATCTCAAGCACCTCAGGTGCGTCGTGGAGCCGAGGCTTCATAATGCTCGGCCGGTCGCCCTGCGAAGGCCTGGCAATTAACCTGCGGCCTCCGCAAAACATTCGTCATAGAGCTCGCTGGCGTTTCCCGCATCACCGAACGAGGTCCAGCCGCCGTCCACGTAGAGGATCGAGCCGTTGATGTATGAGGCGTCAGACGAAGCAAGGAAGAACGATGCATCTGCGACGTCTTCTGGCCGTCCCATCCTGCCCATGGGGATGCGTCGTCCGATTGCTGTCAGGTCGATGCGGCCGGCTTTGGCCAACTGAGCAAGTGCGGGCGTGCGGATGTGGCCAGGAGCGACGGTGGCTGTCCGAATTCCGACCGGCCCGAGTTCGGCCGCCATGCAACGGGTCAGCATATCCATCCCCGCCTTGGAGGCGCCGTAGGCATGGCGCGGCGCGAACGGCAGAAAGCTGTCGATCGACCCGAGATTGAGGATCACGCCGCCCGGGCGCATAGCCTTGATCGCTTCGCGCGCGCAGGTGAAGGCGCCGGTAAGGTTGACATCCAGGACGTGTTCGAGCTGTTTCGACAGTTGCTCGATCGCAGGCACAATCCTGTCGGCGGTATCAGCACTATTGACCAGAACATCGATATACCCGAAGCGTCCCCTCAGTTCTTCGAACATCGACACCACATCGCTCTCGACGGCCACGTCCAGCGATTTCGCCAGATGCTTGCCGGGGAGCGATGTAGCCAGCTCTGCCGCTGCAGTGCCATCTTTATCAGCAATCACGACGGTGTCGCCGTTCGCGGCAAAGCGGCGAGCGACGGCCGCGCCAATGCTTTTTGCGCCACCGGTGACGAGCACGATTCGCGCATCTGTGCATTCGGCCGGACAGGAGAGCTCGGCTTGGAGCGCACCATCCACCGGCGGGTGAGCATCCCCCGGCTGGTTGAATGACATCCAGCCTCCGTCGACTGCCAGCACCGAGCCGGTGATGTAGCGCGCCTGCGTGCTGCTCAGAAAACGCACGACCCTGGCGATCTCGTCGGGGCGAGCCAAGCGCCCCATCGGCACGCGGCGGCGTATCGCCGCGAGGTCCATTTTGCCAGCGCGTGCCAGTTCTGTGACCATTGGGGTGCGGACGGAGCCCGGCGCCACCGCCGTGACGCGGATTCCTCGCATAGCCCACTCGCATGCAAGGGACTTTGTCAACGAGATCACGCCAGCTTTCGAGGCTGCGTAGGCGTTGCGCCTGGGATTGCCGACCACGCCCGCCATCGAAGCCACATTGACGATCGCACCGCCCGGCTTCATGCGCCGCGCCGCTTCCCGGGCCATAACGAATGGCCCAATAAGGTTCACTGTCACGCCGCGTCGGAAGGTATCGACAGCGGTGTCGATGATCCTATCCATCGTGGGTCCAACCGCCGCATTGTTGATGAGGACATCGATTTGCGCGAACCGTGCTTCGACCTGGCCGAAAAGTGAGAGCATGTCCTTCTCTCGCGACACATCGCACTCCAGACCGACGTGCGGCGACCCGAGATCCCGAGCCAGTTCAACCACACCACTGCCCGGAAGGTCCACCGCAACTACAGTGTCTCCGTCCGCGGCAAGGATATCGACCAGGGCACGGCCGATCCCGCCCGCAGCGCCTGTGATGATTACGGTGCGTGCTGCCAGTTTCACGAGAGCTTCTCCACGATGACCGCTTGTGATCTCAGCCCATCAACCTTGGGCGGAATGAAGGGCCGAGCCAAATCGTTGCAGTGACCGCCAGTCGCGGCCCCACACAGATGTCGTTCCCGTAGGGCGCTCATCCTCCATTCCTACCCACTTATGCAGCTCCCAGTTGGGGACCCTCGACGCCATCTTGGTCGGTGGGGATGTGACCCTTGAGCAACTGGTAGATGGGATCGTCTGGATGTGGTGCTCCAATCGGCTGTCGCCGGCCGAACCTATCTGCCTCAAGAATCGCTGGCGGGATTTGCTCCTCAACCCAATCGTAGACGACTGTCCGTTCCGCAATTCGCCACTCGTCCTGCCTCTTCTGAAACAGATCGCAGTAACGGCCGCAAAGCAGCGTCTGACGTATTTCTTGGTCTGTATCCGGTCCGCGTTGCAGCGCGGTGAAATAGCTCTCGACCGCGGCCTCTGCTGAACTGATGAAGTCGATCAGGCTGTTCGTGATTTGATGGATGTTACGGTGCCCCGGCAGACCGAGAGCAAATTGGATGAAGTCCTCTGCCGGTCCGCAATAGGGACCGTGCCTGTCATACGCTTCGGGCCAGTATGCGCTACGCAGCGCCGCCTCATCGGCGCGGTCTATCCCGCGGCAGTACCGATACAGGCAGTTGCGGATCGCCTCTCGGTCACGCAGTTCGGTAATTTTCGCGTGGTCGACAGGGTCTGTCGCGAATTGTATGATTGTTTTGTCCTTCCCGATGCCAGTCTGCACTTTGCGTGTGTCTCTCTCTACAACTGAGTTAGCGGGGGGCTCGTCAACTTCCAGAGCTTGTTCGGGGCAGGCTCGTACCCCTTTTGAGGCAAGCAGTTGCTCCCCATCGGCAACATCAATATCACCGGGCAAGATGTAGCCGGCGTCATCAAGCTTGAAGACTCTCGGCGCCCGCGCCCAGCAGCGCGCATGACCCTGGCATCTGGCTTTATGTACGACGACACGCATAGCGAACTCCAATGTCGTTGGCTGAAACTTCAGGACCATTCCAGGATCAGATTCTCGATCCCGAACACATGGCCGCCGAAGGTGATAGGTTCAGTCCCTGTCTTGATCCGAAAGGCTGGGATGCGCGCCAGCCACTCCTCCAGGCCAATGACAATCTCCCGCCGGGCAAGGTGTGAGCCAAGACAACGATGGGGACCATAGCCAAAGGCAGCGTGCCGGTTGTCCTCGCGCGCCAGATCGATCTCATTCGGGCATTCGAATTCCGCCGGGTCACGATTGGCAATCATCGTGGCACAGGAAACATAATCTCCCTTGCGGATCGGCGCGCCTTTGAAGTCGACATCCTTCGTTGCCACTCGGATCATCTGAATGGTCGAATAGGCGCGCAGCAATTCTTCCGCAGCGACGGCAATCCGGTCAGGTTCGCTTCGTAGCAATTCCTGATCTTTGGGGTTGCGCGCGAGATGGGCCAAGTCGAAGCATATGGCTGCTGAGACCGTGTCGAGTCCCGCGACGAACACAAGCACGCCGATGCCACGGACTTCTTCGTCACTGAGCAGACGACCCTCGACCTTTGCCTTCACGATGAAGGTCATGAAATCATCGACCGGCTCCTTGCGGCGCTCGGTGGCAAGTTCGTCGATGAAGGCCACGATCGTCCGGGCTGCGGGTGGTCGTTGCTCCTTATCGCCGTGGAGCAGATCTCTAGCCCAGCCGACAAATGTTTCTAGTCCGTTGTCCGAAAGCCCAATAAAGCGAAGGAAGATATTGACCGCGAACGGAACTGCAAAATCCTTCATGATGTCGCAGCTCGTGCCTGATGCGGCGATCCTGTCGATCAGCTTGATCGCTCGTTCCCGGACAGCCGGCTCCAATGCCATTACCCGCTTTGGCGAAAGCAGCGGATTGAGCAGTGAGCGAAAAACACCGTGGAATGGCGGATCGAGCTCAAGCGGGATCATCGGCCAGCTCTCGCCGAGCACAGAGGCGAAGATGCTGCGATGGCTGGAAAACGTTTCGGTGTCCTGCAGCACCCGGCGCTGGTCGCTCGCGCGAGTGATGACCCAGGTACCCCGACCGTCGCGCGTGTTGCTGGTTGAATAAAAGATCGGAGGCCCGGCATGAACGCAAGCAACCGCTGCATGCGGATCCCCGTTAGCCGTCGGCAACATGCCGGGCGACGTAAACAGGTTGAAGTCCCTCACCATTTCGGGCGGGACATGATCTGGAACCGGCCGCGATTTAACCGCGCCAGAATCGAGAGACCGTTCATGAGATGCTGTCGGCATTTGCATGCAATCGTCGGTGCAAGCTCCGTGCCGAATTCGTCTTTCGATAATCCTTGCCGTTTGCTGGGCAACAGGTGGCGCCTGCGCTGACTTGCTGGTCGGGATTGCAACATTCTTGTCCAGCGTCGGACACAGAATGTAGAATGCTAGACAGCGACTTGGAGCAACTCAACTGGTGGGATCGCTAGCCGATCATGTGCCCGGGGAGCATCCAGTTCGAAAGCTTGCGCTAAGCGGCTTGGTGACTTGGCCGAGGTCACCAGGTGGAAACGACCAACACTTGGGGTGAGCCTAGTGGCGCTCCCCTCGATGATGTCTGGCGGGGTGGTTAGCCGCCTCCGTAGGACAAGATCAGTCTACACGAATGGACTATAGCCTCTCCTCGCATGCCTCATTGGCCGTCCTTCAGAGCCGGCCACACGAGCTTTTGTCTTTCAGCAGGGCGTTTTTCTCGCCAGCTACAGAGCCACACCGACGCCATTAATGAGCGTCCAGTCGACGGGTTGGATGGCCCTGTCCATCTTGCCCAGCACCTTGGCTTAGCATTTGCCGGTGCGGCGGAAGCCTTCAAGACGCAGTTCTTGACCTTCTCCAGATCAGCCTCGGATGGATATCGGCAAGGGTTCAGCTCGTCCTTTTGAACTTGCGCATCTTCGTGTTGGCCAACCCCAGGCCGCCCGACATATTTGCGGTCTATCCGGCACCTCAACTTCGAACAACCTTGCGGCAAGCTCTTGGGATAGCCCACGCTCGTGCCTCCACCACCCGCTCAGCAGAGCCAGATTTGTCGTTGATGGCACGGAACTTGCGGAGTCATTCGCAGATGCGTCACGGACCGAGAGTGTCGTCCCATGAATTCGATCACCAAAAAGGCCGCCCGACGTTGCTGGGACCGCCTGCAATTACCTTATCCCAGAATTGGGAGCAACGGCTTCAAAAGGGATAACTCATCACCTCAATTTTGTCGATCGCGCGGCCATCGAACCGCAGCCATCGATCAGACTTCCGCCTCGTTGCACTCATTGCGACCGCCTTGGTGCTTGCGACAACCGCTCAATTCTGGCTGCCAGGATAACCACATATGGCGACGGAACTTCCTGCTTCAAAGCAATATAGAGATCGTCGATCATCCCCCCATCAAGGCCTCGATCGAGGACACCGCGTTCGGCTTGCTTGGTTCGCAGTGAACAGACCGCACTTCGACGAATGCGATCGATGCGACCGCGCCGAGAACTCTCCCGCATTGTCGACGGTTGGGTCCGTCGGCCCTCCGATGAGGCCTCGGATGCGTCGGGCTCCGAGGCCTCGACTGATGCCGACTGGCCGCCGCCGGAAGGTCTCGCGGCTTTGATCCCCGGCGATGTAGCCACCCCTGCTGCAACAGCTCCTAGCCGGAGAACTCATTCATGACCGAATCGGCGACAGATTTAGTGGACGCGGCTTTGTTCGACCGAGATCGGCTTGACCCAGAAAGTCCCTATCAACGTTCTGGCCCTGCATGGGGTGCCATCATTTCGCTTTCCTTCGGCACCTTCGGGCTTGTGACGGCAGAGTTTCTGCCCGCCAGCGTTCTGACACCGCTCGCGCATGATCTCCGTATCACCACGGGCACGGCTGGACAGGCGCTAACAGCGGCCGCAATCGTCGCGGCGATCTCGGCACCGATAATCGCCATCGTGACAAAGCGTCTGGACCGCAGGGTCGTCATCTGGGCGATGACGCTCCTGCTGATCCTGTCGAACGTTCTGGCGGAGGTTGCGGGGTCGCTGCCGGTTTTGCTGGCGGCACGCGTCGTCCTTGGCATATCGCTTGGTGGTTTTTGGTCAATTTCGGCAGCGTTGGCGATGCGGCTGGTTCCAAGTCACCTCATGCCGCGCGCCATGTCGGTCATCCTCACCGGCGTTTCTGTCGCCTCCGTCTGCGCGGCTCCAATCGGCGCTTATGTCGGTGACATTTGGGGATGGCGAGCCTCGTTCAAGGTCGCCGCAATCGTGAGTGCCGTTGCGCTGCTCGTGCAACTCGTAACCATTCCGCCACTGCCTCCGATCGAAGTGCGCAGATTCCGCAGTCCGCTGGATGTCGCGAAGAATCCGGCGATGAAGGTTGCGGTGCTAGTCGTGCTATTGGTCGCTTCCGGCCATTTTGCCAGCTTCGCCTACATCCGCGCCTTTCTCGAGAGCGTTCCTGCGCTCGACAAGAAGTCAATCCCGCTCGTGTTCCTTGCTTTTGGCACGGCCGGCGTCTTCGGCAATTTAGCCGGCGCATTCCTCACCAAACACAGTCTCAAGGCGGTCGCGGCCCTGCCGCCCCTGCTCATTGCCGTAGCCGCTGTCTCGCTCCTGACCATGAGAGCATCGGCCTTGACCTCGGCAATTGCAGTTGCCGTATGGGGCTTTGCTTTTGGCGCGGTCCCGGTCGGATTGCAGACATGGATGGTGCTACGCGCCGCTCCGAAACAGGCCGAGAGCGCTGGTGTACTGATGGTCATAACCTTCCAAGTGGCCATCGCAGCCGGCACAACTTGCGGTGGCCTATTGGTGGATCACACGGGTATTGCCAGTGTCTTTGTCTACAGCGCGGTTGCCACGTTCCTCGCTGTCTTGACAGTATTTTTGCTCGGCCCGAACCGCAAAACCTGACCGCCTGGTGGGGAGTGACGGTCGGCGGCGTTCACGCTATTGTCACCTCTGAGCTCGGCCCAAAGGCCGCGGCTTCGTCGTAACCATGCGGTCGATGGGGCAGCGCCAAATTGCTTCCTGCTCATCGCGTTGCGATAATACAGCGCGCTTATTGCGTCATCGTGTCCCCGGTCTCGGCTTCAATGCCCGGCTACTGGCTGCGGAGGCAGATGGGCGCCGGCGTCCCACCGACGACGATCGGTCTTTTCTCATGTAGCTGTCGGGGAAACGAGGCAGGTTTTCCGCCAGAACCCGCCAGTCGTCGCGCTCGCGTTCGCCTTCCTTGCGCGCACCGAACAACTGGATGATGATCTTGCCGTCGGACCCATATGCTTCGAGCGAGGTGACGTGACTGTCATTGGTCGGCTTGCGCACGGCCCAAACCTCACGGATTTGGTGGGTCCTGAGATGCAGCCGGAACGTTTCGTCCAGCACATGGATGCACGGCCCGATCTGCTTGACCGACTTGATTAAGCCGGAATGGGTCTGGATAGAACCTCGGTTGCCGACGAAGCACATGATCGGCAATTCGTCTTCGGCCGCACGCTGGAGCACGGCGCCAACTGCGGCATTGTCGAGCAGCCAAGCGTAATCCTGGCCGACCATGCGCAAAGCCTGGCAGCGGCTGAGCTTGAGCGTCTTTAGAAGGTTGACGTCAGTCAGCCGGCTCCAGTACTCGCGTAGGTCGTCCACCGTGCCGGCCCAGTCCGCAGTCCTCGCGCCCAGGTCGGCTACTCTCGCCTTAAGCGACATGGTCGGCTCCTGGTTGGCGGATACGAGCTCGGCCACCAGCTTTCGATAGGCATGAAGGTTGGAGACCGGCCTGAGATGCACCTTATGCACTGCTGCGCCGGCGGCGTCGAAGAATTGCAAACTGCGCTGGATTCCGCCGCGATGGCGCCTTTCAACAGCGAAACCATACCTCCAAGCCTGCGGGAAGACGCGAAGGTCGAATTCGTCACCAAGGACCATGGCGTGATTGTTGCCGGTTATCACTCTGTTGAAGACGCCAATCTTTTCGTGCACGGCACCTTGATTGCGGGTCAGCGCCGTCACTTCGCCCACGAATTCGAGGCCCGTCAGAAGGTGATTGACGCGCGGGTCGATGCGTGCCGCGCCGAAACCGCAATGGGCCGCGACCAGTTCCGCTTCCGAAATGGCCAATTGGGCGGCGAAATCACGCGCGGGAATGTTCGGACAGACTTCCCACGCACGCCGGATTTCGTTGGGCGACCGCTTCTTGCGCTGATCCATGTTTTTACCCCTGCCCCGTTCTTCTTTTGACGATCGATCGAAAAACGGGCCTCAGGGATGTGCACGGCGGACGCGATCGATCGTCAGGCACATGCCAGTCGAATCCTGTCTCCGGGCGGTCAGCGGCCAATCGCCGGTAGCGAGCGATTGTTGGGTGGTCGGCGCCAATCGGCCGATCGAGCATTCGGGTACCACCGGCGGTGCTGCTTTCCCACCAAGGCGGGTCTGATGGATCATATTGCTTTCCTTCGTTCTTCGATTGCGAGGGCAACCCAAAGGTGAATCGGCCGGCAATTTTGCCGCCGCAACGAAGGCTTCACAAAAATCGTGCCAGTTGCTCCGCGGCAAGCTCTGAACATCTTTGGCTCTGTTCATTGCTTTACGCGTGAGTGCATCGCGAACTCAGGCGCCCTTCCTGTGACGCGGACGCGACAAACCCGACAGTAAGTGTCGGTTGTCGGACGTCTCCCCAGCAATCGAGCATAAGAGACGTCGGGATGTCCTACGGTTTTTGACACGTCTTCCCTTTGGCACGGTCCATGCGAGATGATCCACGAAAACGCCGGACCGAGGAGAAATCGAGCCATGATTACGCTCACCGACAACGCTGTTGCCGCCATCAAGGCCGCTCTTTACCGCGCCAGCGAGCCGGCGGAAGGATTTCGCATCATGGTCCATGCCGGCGGCTGCGCCGGCTTCCAATACTCAATGGGCCTGGAGAGCGTCTCACGTGAGGGCGATGCGATCATCGAGCGAGATGGGCTCAAGGTGTTCATGGATAGAGGCTCCCAACCCCATGCCGCCGGCATGACCGTGGACTTCGTCACTGGGCTCGAAACATCCGGCTTTGTTTTCGATAACCCCAATGCGCGTGAGACGTGCGGCTGCGGCAAGTCCTGCAAATGATTGCGAGGGAACAGGCTATGTTCGACTATAGCGACGCCAAGGAATACTGCGTCGAACCGGTAACCGCCGGCGCTCTGGAACCGGCCGACACGCACTGTCGGCCCGGAACAATTGCGTTCGGTGATGCACCAAATCGCGATCATCGATCGTTGCCGTGGGCAAGCAAACAAAATTGCCCGAAACAGCTGAATTCCCGGCGGATGCCGCCACCAAAGGGCAATGTCGACAGCGACCGGTCAGCCAAGCCATCGCTCCCCCGGCCGCCCACCTTACCAGATACGATATGCGCCAGAGGTTCAATGGCCCGACTACCCTTGAATCATTTCAGCAGTTGAAGGATCACTCCCATGAACCCTGTCTATCTCGACAACAACGCAACGACGCGGGTTGATCCTGCAGTCGTTGGAGCGATGTTGCCTTTCTTTACGGAGCAATTTGGCAATCATTCGTCCATGCACGCCTATGGCGCATCGGTTGCTGAAGCCGTGAGAAAGGCGAGGCAACAGTTGCAAGCCCTCATCGGCGCGGGATTCGAGGACGAGATCATCTTCACCTCGGGCGGGACTGAAAGCGACAGTACAGCCATCCTTTCGGCGCTGGAGGTGATGCCCGACCGAACGGAAATAGTGACTTCCGCGGTTGAACATCCGGCCGTTCTGAAGTTGTGCGCGCACCTTGAGAAGACGCGCGGCGTCAAGGTGCACATTATCCCAGTCGATCACTACGGCCGGCTCGACCTGGACGCCTACAGAACCGCCCTCACCCCACAAGTGGCAATCGTCTCGATAATGTGGGCGAACAATGAGACCGGTACGATCTTTCCCGTGGTTAAGCTTGCCGATCTAGCCAGGGAAGTCGGCGCGCTTTTCCACACTGATGCAGTGCAGGCGGTCGGAAGGCTTCCGATTGAGCTGAAATCGACCGCGATCGACATGCTGTCGCTCTCCGCCCACAAGCTGCATGGTCCAAAGGGGATAGGCGCGCTTTATGTAAGACGTGGCGTGCGCTTCTCCTCCATGATCAAGGGTGGGCACCAAGAGCGCGACCGGCGTGCAGGCACTGAAAACACACCCGGCATAGTCGGACTGGGCATGGCGGCCGAACTCGCCTTGAAATTCATGGACGAGACAAAACGAATAAAATGGTTGCGCGACCGCCTTGAGAACGGGATCATCCAGCGCATCCCAAACACATCCATCAACGGCGATCCGCAAGAGCGATTGCCAAACACTGCAAACATTGGATTCGAAGGTATCGAAGGCGATGCAATTCCAATTGTCCTGAGCCGGCTGGGAATCGCCTGTTCCGCCGGGTCCGCCTGTGCCTCTGGCTCACTGGAACCGAGCCATGTTCTGATCGCTATGAACGCGGCATGTGGGGCAGTCCGCTTCTCCTTGTCGCGTGACAACGGCGAAGATGACGTAGACCGCGTGCTTGAGGTCCTGCCTGCGATCACCGAGAAGCTACGGGCCGTTCCCAGTGCTGGACTGTGCGGGCGAGGTGCAGAACAGCTTCATTCCGGCCCGGGTCCGAGCGGCACAATAGCCGACGAGCCGTGAGGTCTTCCTCAACGTGACGACCCTGCGCAAGGAGAGCAGTTAAACTCGGGGTCGCCTTCACCACTTCAGAAAAGCTTGAGATCGCCAAGTCTCTTGCCCAGCCGCCGTGCCAGAGGTCGGCACGCCGTCAGCAATGTCACCAATGCATCGACACCACAATTTCGCGCCGGGAGAATACAATGAACTGCTCCGCTGATAGCCGCCCGATCGATCGCACCGATATCCTAGCGCGACTGAAGGGCCTGTCGGCCGCGGAGGACTTCTTCGCCTGCCTTGACGTCTCCTACGACCCGAAAGTGATGAATGTCTCGCGGCTCCATATCATGAAGCGCGTGGGCCAATACCTTGCCGAAGAAGATTTCTCCGGTCTGCCTAACCAGGTAATCGCCGCGCGGGTGCGCGCCAAGCTGGAACGCGCCTACGAAGATTTCGCGACTTCCTCGCCGCTCACGCAACGTGTGTTCAAGGTGCTAAGGGACCACGATCCAAACATATGTCCCGCACCTGGCCGCGCCTTCGTCCCGCTCGACTCTGCACTGAAGCGGTTCGGAAAGTAATGAGCCCGACACGGCTGCGACGCGACAATGTCGAGAAGTCGACAAATCCAGTCCTCATGACGCCTCCTCGGAAGCAAACGAAGCCACCTTCTGGAATAGAGGCAGGAAGACGACTTGGCATGAACGATGCAGGCAATGAGGTGAACCGCCAAGCACGAATCCGGACTGGGAGCTTAGAGAAACCGCCAATGCATATCGTAGTCTGCATCAAGCAGGTGCCGGATTCGGCACAGATCCGCGTGCACCCGGTGACGAACACGATCATGCGTCAGGGTGTTCCGACCATCATCAATCCTTACGACCTGTTCGCCCTCGAAGAAGCGCTCAAACTGCGCGACGTTCATGGTGGCGAGGTTACTGTGCTCACAATGGGTCCGCCCATGGCGGAGGACTCGCTGCGAAAGGCGCTCGGTTACGGTGCTGACCGAGCAGTTCTCTTGACGGACCGCTATTTTGCCGGATCCGATACGCTGGCGACTTCCTTTGCTCTTTCGCAAGCAATCGCAAAAATTGGGGAGACTTTCGGCAGGCCGGACATCGTCTTCACCGGCAAGCAGACGATTGACGGCGATACCGCCCAGGTCGGACCGGGCATAGCCAAGCGCCTAGATTTATCGCAACTTACCTATGTCGCGAAGATTGCCTCCATCGATCTCGATACGCGAGAGATCGAAGTCGCTCGTCGCGCCGAAGGCGGCACCCAGTTGCTGAAGAGCAGACTCCCTTGCCTCATTACCATGCTGGAAGACACCAACGAAATCCGCCGGGGCTCGCTCCAGCAGGCTCTGTGCGCGGCGCGCAGCCAAGTCGTGAAGTGGACTGCAGCCGACGCCGGCATTGACGATCTCACCCGGTGCGGTCTGCGTGGCTCGCCTACAGTCGTCAAGCGTGTTTTCGCCCCCACCGCACGGGCAGAAAGGGCGGCGCAGATCGACACCGCGGAAAGGGGCTTGCAGGACATAGCCGATGAACTCATCGCCGATATCTTAACCCGCCGGCCGGCGCTGGAACATGAGCTGGCCTTCAACAGCGGCACGTGACGGCCAGGAGCAGAAAATGTCGACCGCAAGCCAAACTACCCCTCGCATTGCCCCCGGCCGTGCCGGTGTAAAGAAAGAACTTCCCGACCGTTTCAAAGACTACCGGCACGTGTGGGTCTTCCTCGAGCTCGAACGCGGCAATGTGCATCCTGTATCATTCGAACTGCTGGGCGAAGGCCGCAAATTAGCCGACAAGCTTGAAGTCCAGCTCGCGGGCGTCGTGCTGGGACCGCCGGGCGAGATGGTCGAGGACGCTGTTGCCGAGGCCTTCGCTTACGGGGCGGATCTTGTCTACATCGTCGATGCGCCGCCGCTCGCCGACTACCGGAACGAGCCGTTCGCCAAGGCGCTCACGGATCTGGTCAATACCCATAAACCCGAAATCCTCCTTCTCGGCGCGACCACACTGGGCAGGGATCTTGCAGGCTCGGTAGCGACGACCCTGCAGACGGGGCTCACGGCCGACTGCACCGAACTTGATGTAGATTCCGACGGTTCACTCGCCGCGACCCGTCCGACTTTTGGTGGCTCATTGTTGTGTACGATCTATACACTAAATTACCGGCCGCAAATGGCGACGGTGCGACCAAGGGTCATGCCTATGCCGCAACGGGTGGATAAGCCGGTCGGGCGTGTCATGCGGCACAAGCTGTCGCTCGTTGAGGACGATATCGTCACCAAAGTCCTCGGCTTCCTACCGGATAACCAGTCGGCAATGGCAAATCTTGCCTATGCGGATGTCGTGGTTGCGGGAGGCCTCGGTCTCGGAGCGGCGGAGAACCTTCAGCTTGTGAAGAATCTTGCCCGAGCGATCGGCGCCGAGCATGGCTGTTCGCGCCCCTTGGTCCAGAAGGGCTGGATGCCGGCTGATCGACAGATTGGACAAACTGGCAAGACCATTCGACCGAAGCTTTACATCGCGGCCGGAATTTCCGGCGCCATCCAGCACCGAGTTGGGGTCGAGGGGGCCGATCTCATCGTCGCGATCAACACCGATCCGAACGCGCCGATTTTCGAGTTCGCCCACCTCGGGATCGTCACGGATGCAATCCGCTTCCTGCCCGCACTGACGGAAGCCTTCACCCGGCGGCTGTCGCCGCACAGTCGAGACAAGCTTGCGAGTTGAGGGAGAGGACATGATTGAACAATTCGATGCCATTGTGGTCGGAGCCGGCATGTCTGGAAACGCAGCTGCTTACACTTTGGCAAGCCAGGGGCTGAAGGTACTGCAGTTGGAGCGCGGGGAATATCCGGGCTCTAAGAACGTCCAGGGTGCCATAATGTACGCGAACATGCTGGAGAAGATCATCCCGGACTTCCGGGATGATGCGCCCCTCGAGCGGCACCTGGTCGAACAGCGACTTTGGGTGATGGACGACACGTCTCACACCGGAATTCATTACCGGTCGGACGACTTCAATGAGGCGAAACCCAACCGCTACACGATCATCCGCGCCCAGTTCGACAAATGGTTTTCCCGCAAGGTGCGCGAGGCTGGCGCGACGGTCCTGTGTGAGACGACCGCGACGGAACTCGTCCGTGATGGCAATGGCAAGGTGATCGGCGTCCGCACAGACCGGGCTGGCGGAGTGGTCTTCGCGAATGTGGTCGTTCTCGCAGAAGGGGTGTCGGGATTGCTTGGCACTCGCGCAGGCCTGCGCGAGATGCCGAAGCCGGAGACCGTGGCGATTGCCGTCAAGGAAATGCATTTCTTGCCCGAAGAGGTCATTGGCCAGCGGTTCGGGGTGAAGGGCGATGAAGGCTGCGTAATCGAGGCCGTGGGCACGATCTCTCGCAGCATGGCCGGGCTCGGCTTCCTTTACACCAATAAGGAGTCGATTTCACTCGGCATCGGCTGCCTGGTCTCGGATTTCGCCGCGACGATGGAGAGCCCGTCCGCCCTCCTGGATGCGATGAAAAACCATCCTTCGATCCGGCCGCTGATCGCTGGCTCGGAGGTGAAAGAATATGCCGCCCATCTTATCCCCGAAGGTGGTTACAGGGCCATTCCGCAGCTATTCGGCGACGGTTGGGTCATCGTCGGCGACGCAGCGCAACTGAACAATGCCATTCACCGTGAGGGTTCGAACCTTGCCATGACCTCGGGTCGTGTCGCGGCTGAGGCGATCATCAAAGTCAAAAGCCGCAACGGTCCTATGACCAAAGCGAACCTTGCGCTCTACAAGACGATGCTGGATGACTCCTTTGTGATCAAGGATCTTAAGAAATACAAGGACATGCCAGCCTTACTCCACACCAATTCCAGCAACTTTTTTGACAGCTATCCGCGGTTGATGTCGCATGCCGCTCAGACCTTCATGCGTGTCGACGGCACGCCGAAGATCGAGAAGGAAAAGAACACCACGGCCGCCTTCATCAACGCGCGCTCGCGCTGGGGGTTGGTCAGCGACGCGGTCCGCCTGGCATTGGCATGGCGCTGAAGAGGGTACAAGATGACGATCGCAGTGACGAAGGTTCGTGTCGAGGACAAACTTTACCAGAACCGCTATCTGGTCGATTCCGGCCGCCCCCATATCATAGTGCGACCGCACGACAAGCCAAGCGCGAACTTGCTTGCGTTGACCTACGTCTGTCCGGCGAAATGCTATGAGTTGAATGACAAGGGTCAAGTCGAGATCACCGCCGACGGCTGCATGGAATGCGGCACCTGCCGGATATTGTGCGAGAAAGGCGGCGACATCGAGTGGAACTATCCGCGCGGCGGCTTTGGTGTCCTGTTCAAGTTCGGATGATCAGCCGGTGCCAAGAGCATGCCGGCAGCGAGCAACTGCGGCACACCATGAGCCTCTCCATCCACTTGCAAAGAGCTAGTGAATATTGGGTTTCGCAATTCAAGTTTCCTCGACTTGGTAGGGGTATCCTCAGGCCACGGGGCGCCTGTGCCGGACTTACCACCGGTAACGTGGTCGAGCCCCTTTGGACAATGTCCGGCCATCGTGCCGGATGGCAGCCACAACGGCCGGTGAGCAAATGGAACGGCACAATCCATGATAAAGACGTATGTGCTAGTGCATGGTGCCTGGCATGGCGGATGGTGTTGGCGGGACGTCGCCGCCAATCTTCGCAAGATGGGATGCCACGTGACCACGCCTACCCAGACAGGTGTCGGCGAACGCGCACGTTTGCTGTGCAAGGACATCACGCCCGACACATTCGTGACCGACATCGTCAACCACATTGTAACGGAAGAGCTGAGCGATGTGATCCTTGTCGGTCACAGTCTAGGCGGCATCAGCATCACCGGCGCCGCCGACCGGATACCCGACCATATCAGCCATCTCGTTTATCTCGACGGCGCCATCGTCGAGAGCGGTCAAAGTGTATTCAGCACCATGCCCCCCGACATCGTCGCCGCCCGTCGAAAATTGGTTGCGGAGGAAGGACGGGGTATCTTCATGCCGACTCCGCCGCCAACAGCATTCGGCACTCCCGAGGGACACTCGCTCACGGACTGGGTGCGGCGCCGGATAACACCGCATCCGGCAGGCACCTACGAAAGCGGACTTAAGCTCGAGCACCCGCTCGGCAACGGCAGACCCCGAACCTATGTCGTCTGCACTAATCCACTCCACCCGCCGATGGCGGGAGCGCGAGAATGGGTCGCGAAGCAGGATGGCTGGGCGTGGCAGGAACTCGCCACTGGCCACGACGCAATGATCCTCGCGCCGACGGAAGTTGCTCTCCTTCTTAGCGCTGTCGGCTGAGGAACCAAGTAGGGGGAGCGGCGGCCGATTCTCAGGCCGTGGCCTTGAGCTCTGGTGCAAGGATGTAGGCCCAACGGGTCGTTCCGGTGGCGCCACCGAAACCACTAGGCGGGAGTGGCCTGTCCTGCCGACGTCGCAAGCTTGCGAGCGTTCCGCCGCGGCCGCAGCCCGTAGCGCCGGGCAACCTCCGAGATCACCGCGTCGGCTCCAGGGTCTCGGAGATGACTCCGTGCCTTGTCGTCCATCGACCAATGCCGCCGACCAACAGCGCCGTTGATCACCCTCGAAAACGCCGAGGCTGCCGCTCAGGGTCAATCGTAAGTTCAAGTTCAGACACAAGCCGATCTCCGATCCACCTCAGAATCGGCAGGCCCACAGATCGCGGGTCCTCCTGGAAGGACACAGCGCTTACCCTTGAAATATGGAGAACCATGGCTTTGCGCCGTCGGCAGTTGAGCTGATCTCGCAATGCTATTTCCCCGGCAACGTCCGCGAGCCGGAGAACTGCGTGCTTGGCGTTCTCCTCTGGAAGGAACCAATCTTTCGGAACGTGGCAATGTCATCGACGAGCTCTCACGGGCCAGCACGATGCCGGTTCGGCGCATCGGCGCCCGCCTGAACACGAGATGGCCACTTGCGATTCTAACGATACGGCCGGACGGGGGCTGGGACCGCGGCGGACGAAGCGTGACGGCTGATCGACACAATGGAGAAGGCCGGCTGGGTTCAGGCTAATGCGGCTCGAATTCTCGGCCTCAAGCTGCGACAAGTCGGCTAGGCGATACGCCGGCATAGTATCGAGGTGAAGGAACTTCTAAGAGCCTGATGAGCCAATCGTCAGGCCAGTGGTCTTGCGCGCCCTGTGCGCGACAAGGAGTGCTTCGTGCTTCTGAACGGATTTGGACTTGCACTGTCGCAAGCAGGACAAAATTGTGTCGCGCCGGCCTGACACAATGCGATATCGACCCGAATAGTGAACTGAAGCCGCTTTTTTCAGTTGGTATGGCTCTTGCACCTTGAACCGCGACGTTACCAGCAACGGAGCCGTTTGATGTCCTCACCGACAGTTTCGATTGAGGGGCCGACTAGCACGACATCCGAGGGTCTTCTGGCAGCCGCGAAATCCGGTGGCTGCGCATCGTCTTCCTACGGCTCGTCGCCGACCAGCCCGGGCGAAGAGGATCCGGCTATTTGGGAAAGGATCAAGGATCACCCCTGCTTTTCGGAGGAAGCGCATCATTATTTCGCGCGTATGCATGTGGCGGTCGCGCCGGCTTGCAATGTCCAGTGCAACTATTGCAATCGCAAATACGATTGCGCCAACGAGAGCCGGCCTGGTGTTGTGTCTGAGAAGTTGACGCCCGACCAAGCGCTACGCAAGGTCATCGCCGTTGCCAACAAAGTTCCGCAGCTTTCGGTTCTTGGCATCGCTGGGCCGGGGGATGCCTGTTACGATTGGGAGAAAACGAAGGCAACGTTCGACCGCGTCATCAGGGAAATCCCCGACATAAAGCTGTGCGTCTCCACTAATGGGCTCGTGCTGCCGGACCATGTCGCCGAGCTTGCCGAAATGAATGTTGATCACGTGACGATCACCATCAACATGGTCGACCCGGAAGTCGGCGCGAAGATCTATCCATGGATCTTTTATGAAAATCGCCGCTACTTCGGCATCGAAGCCGCTCGAATCTTGCACGCGCGGCAGATGCTGGGCCTGGAGATGCTGAGCGCGCGCGGCATCCTCACCAAAATCAACTCGGTGATGATTCCTGGAGTGAACGACCAGCACCTGTTTGAGGTGAACAAAATGGTCAGGGAGCGGGGCGCGTTTCTGCACAACGTGATGCCTCTGATTTCGGACCCGGCGCACGGTACCCACTACGGACTCATCGGGCAGCGCGGCCCAACGGCAACGGAGATGATGGCTCTTCAGGATCGACTTGAAGGTGGCGCCAAGTTGATGCGCCACTGCCGGCAGTGCCGGGCAGATGCTGTCGGCCTGCTCGGTGAAGATCGTGGCCAGGAATTCACGCTGGACGGTATTCCCGACGATGTCGCCTACGATGCTGGCAAGCGTCAGGCCTATCGGCAGGTGGTCGCACACGAGCGCCGTGATCATGAGGCGGCGAGGAGCGAGGCCATCGGTATGGTCAAGGCAACAGACTCCGAAAAGTCGCTTCTGGTTGCGGTGGCCACTAAGGGAGGTGGACGGGTCAACGAACACTTCGGCCACGCGAAGGAATTCCAGGTTTATGAAGTCTCGCCTAGAGGGATCAGCTTGGTCGGGCATCGGAAGGTCGAGCGGTATTGCCTCGGAGGCGGGGGCGAAGACGCCATCCTCGAGGGCGTCATCGCAGCGCTCGAAGGCATACACATAGTGCTATGCGCCAAGATCGGAAATCGCCCGAAGGAACAACTCTCGCGAGTTGGACTGCGCGTAACCGACGCCTATGGCCATGACTACATCGAGACCGCAGTCAGCGCACTTTACGCGGCAGAGTTTGGGATCAGACCACTAGCGGCGACGGCCTGAGCCGTCTCGTCCGATAACCAGGAGTTAGAATGGCTTTAAAGATCATCGCATCCCAATGTACCCAATGCGGGGCCTGCGAGTTCGAATGTCCTTCGGAAGCGATCAAGTTCAAGGGCGACGCCTATGTGATCGATCCAAACAAGTGCACCGAATGCAAGGAGGCCTTCGATACGCAGCAATGCGTGTCGGTCTGTCCGGTACCGAAAACCTGCGTTCCCGCTTGATTCCTACCGAAACGGTCGGGTTCGCCGCACGACGACGCCTGCAACCCGCGACCACAACAAAAGCCTCGAGAAAGGAATGGACAGCATGTGGTCCAGACGCGAACAGGAGGTCGAAATCGGCAGACCGCCACGGTTCATGCAGGGTGAGCGGGTCCGTGCGATACGCCACATAAAAAACGACGGCACCTATCCCGGCAAGGAGATCGGCGAAAACCTCGTGCGGAAGGGCGACGAAGGCTACGTGCGCGACATTGGAACCTTTCTCCAGCAATTCTTCATCTATGCGGTCGAATGG
>NZ_RZQY01000210.1:0-8961 GCF_003998575.1 Mesorhizobium sp. M7A.F.Ca.CA.001.10.2.1
GATGCTCTGGAAGGCTTGGGCTCCCGCAATCGGCCTTGGCGTTGCCGCAGCCATCGGCATGATTTGGACCGTTTATTTGCCGATAGTTGGGCTTCGCCATCTGCTCGGGTACAACTAGCGGGGACTCGGCCCCTGGGCCGCCAGGGCCGGTTGAATGCGCGCCGCTAGGCCGAGAGCCTACCAATGGCCAAGCCGCTGTTTAGCTTCGACAGTTGCAGGACGGCTTGGTCCCGGAGGCATAATGATCGTTCCGAAAAGATCGTATCGATCCATCCAGGGTTTACGGGCGATCGCCGCTTGGATGGTCGTCCTCGGGCACGCAGTCATAGAGGCAAACGCACTGTCCGGCCAGAATACCCTCATGCCCCTTCGCCCATACACTGACGTCATATGCCATTTTGGTGTCGATATCTTTTTCGCCATAAGTGGGGCGATAATGTATTTGATCACGCAGCGAAGACAGGATGCCGGACGGATAGCGGACGCTGGTCGTTTCACGCTCCGGCGCGTACTGCGCATACTTCCTTTGTTCTGGCTGTCCATGATTCTCACGCTCTGGACCGGGAGGGGCACGCCGCCACCTGACGTGTGGGCCTGGACGCGCCAGCTCTTCCTCATCGATTTCCCTTTGCCCCAGCCAGTCGGCTGGACGCTTGTATTCGAGATCAGGTTCTATGTGCTGGTTGCTGTCATCGTGATGATATTTCGAAACCGCAAGCTGGGTTTTGCCGCTCTGGCTGTCTTTCTTCTGCTGGTATCGCAGGTTTGGCCGACAGCCGAAACGATGACAAGCCCGATCATGTTGGAATTTGTGATGGGGATCGCTGTCGCGGCGGTATGCCAATCAGGGATCCGCTTGCCGGCGAGCTTGCTGCTCTTGGGCGCCGTGGGCTGGTTTCTCTATGCCTCTATTTGGTTATACCCCACCATGGAGATCAATGCGTTCCGCTGGTACGGCTTCGGTCCGCCTGCCGCGTTGTTACTTTGCGCGGCGATGATGCTGGAGCGCGATGGCAAGCTGAGGACGCCATCACTGGCGCTGGCTGCCGGAAACGCTAGCTACAGCACGTATCTCTGGCACCTGGGCCTGATAGGCGTATTGAGCTCGTTCTGGTCGCGTAGCCCCCTGGCGAGCGTTGTCTATCTTTTTGCGTTGCTTTTCCTGACGGCCGTCGTCAGCGCAGTGAGCTATCGCTTGATCGAGCGACCGCTTATCGTGCTTTCGAAACGCCGCGTAGAGAGCGGGGAACTCCATTAAGCCCTGAATTTTGGATTGCCCCAGCGGCTTCGATCTGGCTGAATGGGCGATTTAAAGAGTATGTGCGTTGACATCGCCCCAGCCTAAGACCGCACACCGAACAAAGCGGGCTCCCTTGCAAAGACTCTCGTCCTGGTAGGCCTGAAATTGGAAATCGATGTTCAGTGCGCACCCGCAAAGAGCGAGCCTATGAGACCGTCCGGACCGAGATCGTCAAGATCAAAACTGCTATGGAGGCTCATCACGGAATTCAATTGGAGCGACTACGTCATCGCCGCAATCCTAGTCGCGGCAAATTATGGTTTGATTTCTGCAGTCACCGGGGCTTGGCCAATCGAATACGGCTACATTCGGCTACTACTCGATTTCTAGCCGCGCAGATCAGCACGCCCTGCCATCTTATCGACAATCATGGCTTAGCTGATCAGGCCATTTCGCCCGGCAGTTGCGAGCAGCTGGATCTTGTGCAACTCTTTCAAACTGGGGGAGTGGGCACATGTATTGGCAAAGGGTGTTGTCTTTAGGGGCTTTGCTCCTCTTTTCTGCTTGCACATCCGACTACTTGAACAACTATGACTCGGTGACGCTCGCGGCCGGCGATGCGAACCACGCCAACATGCTTCTGCAGACCGTCGATCCTCTCAATCCAAACAGCAACAACACCCACATCGAGGGCGACGGCGCCCGCGCGGTGGCCGCCTTCAACGCGTATCGGCGCGTGGCGCCCGCTGGTGGTGCCGACTTGGACTGTGCAGGCGGCAAGGGAAACAATCCGGTTGTAGCCGGTCCTGTGAAAATCACTGGTGCTGACACCAACCGGCTGGATGGCGATCACGACGGCGTAGGCTGCGAGTAAATGGACAAATCCCGATACGACAATCGCTCAGACCAATGGCGCAAACGGCAAGGTGCACAGCGTCGGCGTGCCCGCCTAATAGCGGCCATCCCAAAGCGGCTGGTCTTCGTGACGGTTGCTGCGGCAGCCGCCTTCGTCGCGCAGTTCGCCGTGCAGCACAGCGAAAGTTCCCCTGACCTTCACGTTTCCAACTGGATCGGACGTACCCCGGAGCCGATCGCCGGCGTCGCCTCTGTCATCGATGGCGATACGATCGAGATTCATGGGCAACGCATCCGCTTCAATGGCATCGACGCCCCCGAGTCCGCCCAGCAATGCGACGACGCCAAGGGCGTTCGCTACCGGTGCGGGGCGAAGGCCGCTGCAGCACTGGACGGGTTCTTGGCCGCCTCGAGGCCGGTCACATGCACCTTTATCGCCTGGGACCGCTACAACCGCTTTGTGAGCGACTGCCGGCGTGCGGATGGCGCCAGTGTGGCCGCATGGATGGTCGAAAACGGCTATGCGCTCGACTGGCCCAAGTACAGCGGTGGCGCCTATGCAGCGCAGCAGGCGAAGGCCGAGGCGGCGAAGGTCGGCCTGTGGGTCGGACAGTTCCAACTGCCGTGGGAGTGGCGGGCCGGGTATGGAGACAACGCCAGGCCGGCAGTGAGCCAATCCCTAGGCATCGTCGGGCGCCAGGTCGCGCAGCTATTCCTGCCAGCCGCGGCGGAAATGCTCGCAGATCAGCTCGTGCGACGAGGCTCAATGGTATCTCAGTAACTGTCCGTGGGGTGGCAAACTGGACCGTGATGGCGACGGGCAGGCGTGTGAAACGCTCTGCTAGTGAGTGATTATCGGCTGTGAGGGTCGCGGACCGATTTGGGGGTGTGGGGGACTACAATGAGAATGGGTCGACGAGCCGCAGTTTCGGCTGCGGTAGCCTTGGCGCTGGCAACCGCCTCATGCACGACCTCGCAACAGACACTAGCCAAGAACCCGAGTGCCGTCAGCACTTCAGCCCTTTGTAGAACCTTATCCTCTACGAAGGATGCGAAGTTTCAGGACGATCTCTACGCTGAGCTCGTTCGGCGATCCGTGACTCTCGTCCAATGCGCCGACATGATCAGAAAGCAAAATCAGGCGATAGCTGCCGGTATCGCCATTGCAGCTGTGGGCGCAGCCGTTGCGGTATGCTCGAATAACGACTGTGGCGGGGGCGGATACGGCAGGCCGAATTATTACCAAGGCGCCGATTGGGACGAGTTCTACAACCAATATCGCCAGCTCGTTTGGGCTTGCCGCGATATCGCTACCGGCCAGTTCGTCGACTACAGCAATTGCTTCGGCAAAGCGCAGACAGATTGGCGCTGGCCCGCCAAGTACGCCTACTGAAACACACCAGCAGTCACGAGATTGGATGGCGGAATAGACTACTACATCTACGAGAACTGGACCCACGATCATGGCCGGATCCATCGAGCTGATTGCGGGTTTTGCAACGAGGGTTAAGGCACGCAAGGCTGGAACCGGAGATAGGAACGGCCGCTGGCACGGACCACTTGATCGGGAGGCGGCGTTCGCAAAAGCTGCCCAACTCGATCGCGCCGATATGCGCGCGTCCTCAATATGTGATCCCTAGACGGTCACTTGGACGGGGACCAACACTAATTCCATAGCGGCAAATCGGTCCAGTTCGCGGGGAAGCCCGCGTGACCGATCTTGATATTTGGCGCCACAGGGAATGCCGCCATATGTTCTCTCAGGCGATCCGCCCAGTTGGTCCGCGGGTTAATACGTTTGAGTAGCACCCTCATTATTGCCAATGCCGCATAAGGCCTGCGATTAGCTCCAGCCATCTGCAGCAAATGGTCCAGCTCGCGCATGCAGGATCGAATGCGGCGCATAGACCGCACCGTCGAGACGCATCTGACCGCTGTTTGGCGCAATCACACCGCTGAGAATCTTGACCAGCGTGGATTTGCCGGCGCCGTTTTCGCCGAGCACCGCATGGACTGGCGGCGACACACTCAACAGACTTCCTCAAAAACGCTCTCTTCCATCCCAAAATATGCAGTGAGAACGTTCTCTTTTTTCTCGAAATGCGCTGTGATCAACAGATCATCGACGCTTGAATTGCGGAGCCACATATCTTCGGATTTTCATACCGGGCTGCTGTTTTCAACGGCGGTTCAATGAGACCGCAATGATGATGATGGCTCCTTTGATGACCTCTTGGATGCTGGTCGATAGACCGAGCACGAGAAGACCAAACCCGAGAATGCCTATGAAGATTGCGCCGACGACGGACCCGACGATTGATCCATAACCGCCAAAGAGTCTTGTCCCGCCTATGATCACGGCCGCGATCACATCCAGTTCGAGACCCGCTCCCAGGCTGGGATTGCCGGCCGTGGAGCGGGCTGCGAGCATCAGGCCAGCAAGGGATGCGGTCATGCCGGATAGTACAAAGGCGAAAATCTTGACGCCGTCCGTGCGCACACCGGAAAAGCGCGCGGCAACAGCATTTCCACCGGTCGCATAGACACGTCTGCCGTAGGGCATCTGATGCAGCAGGTAGTAGCCGACAGCCGTAAGGACGATCGTCCACCAGATCGGTGCCTGTATGCCCAGAAAACTGCCGTTCCAGAACAGATTCGAAAAATCATCGTCGACGATCGACACTGGCCGGGTGCCGGTGATGGTCAGCGCCAGTCCGGAGAAGATAGACAACATGCCAAGCGTCACAAGAAACGATGGAATGCGCAGTTTTGTAACCAGCACGCCCGACACCGCGCCGATCGCGGCTCCGGCGCCCAACACCAGAAGGGCGGCGACATAGGTCGGCACACTTTGATCGAGCAGCAACGCTCCGATCATACCTGAAAAGCTGGCAACCGAACCGACCGACAGGTCGATTTCACCGCAGATGATAACGTACGTCATGCCGATCGCCATCACGGAGACGATGGCTGTGATACGCAGAACGGCGCTTGCGGTTGAGACCGACGCGAAGTGGGGGGCGAACAAGACGAAATAGAGGGTGATCGCCAGGAAGATCACATAGGTGATGTGATCGCGGAAAAAATTCATCGCACTTGCGCTCATCGGCATCGAGGATGGTTTCATGCTGCAACTCCTTGGGCGCGTACTGTGGTCTGTCTGGCGACCTCGGCCTGCAGCAACGCGCGAAGCCCAGTCTCGTCGTGCGCGCTGCCCATGCTGCGCGTTATCCGCCCCTGCGCCATCACCAGAATGCGATCGGACAAATCCAGAAGTTCTTCGAGTTCCGAAGAAATGAGCAGCACGGCGACGCCATCGCCTGCCGTGCGGCGCACAAGCTCGCGCATATCGCGCTTGGCATTGACGTCCACGCCGGAAGTTGGCTCATCTAGGATCAACAGCTTCGGCTTCATTGCCAGCCATTTTGCGAAGACAATCTTCTGCTGATTGCCGCCCGAAAGCTCCTGGGCTTTTTGTAAGGGACCGCGGCACAGGATATTAAGGTCGTCGCGGTATTGTCTGAACAAAGCCGCTATCCGGGCCTTTGCCATCGGTCCAAAGGGACCCGCGAGCGAGAAATCGGAAAGGCGGGGAAGCGCAAGATTCTCCTCGATGGAGCGCCCGCCAACAAGCCCTTCGAGCCGGCGGTCTTCTGGAACAAGGGCCACACCAGCAGTGATGGCCCCGCGGACGCTGCCCAGCCGAACGGATTCTCCTGCGACGGTGATGTGGCCGGATACATCCGGAAGGATACCGAACAAGGCCTTGCCCAAGGTCGAGCGGCCGCTGCCGACAAGCCCGGCAAGACCGACGATCTCGCCTGGATCGATCGAGAACGATACGTCGGACAGCTTGCGCGACGTGGCTAGATCGCGGACCTCAAGGGCCGGCGCCCCGACCGACGTTGCCGGGCGGCGTTTTGTGGGCGCTGCTGCGGTCGGCAAAGGTGCGTCGCCCCTTGGCCGTGACATCATCGCGGCGATATCCTCGATGGATGTCTTGCTCGGATCAAGTGGGCCAACCAGTCGCCCATCCTTGATGATCGAAATGCGATCCGAAAGCCGCAGCACATCGGCCATGCGATGGCTGATGTAGACGATACCGATTCCGCCCTGCTTTAGCTGACCGATGGTGCGAAAAAGCGTTTCTTCCTCGTGGATGGTCAGAGATGAAGTCGGCTCATCCATGACGAGCAGCTTGGCGCCCCGCGAGATCGCCTTGAGGATCTCGACCATCTGCCGTTGGGCGAAGGCCAGATCGCCCACGCGCGCAGAAGCATCAAGCGAGAAGGCGTACCGCTCGATCAGAGCCTGGGCATCACGAACCATTTTTCTGCTGTTGATACGCCGGCCAAAGGAGAGGGGCTCGCGAAGGACAAAGAGGTTTTCGGCAACCGAGCGGTTCGGCAAGACGCTCAGTTCCTGGAAGATCATTGCAATACCGCGATCGATCCTCTCGCGAAGCGACAAGCTGGTGACGTCCTCTCCGGCGAACAGAATGCGGCCCTCATCCGTTCGATAGGCTCCCATGAGAATCTTCATGAGCGTCGATTTGCCCGCACCGTTCTCGCCGAGCAGCGCGTGTGTTTCACCGGCCATGACCTCGAATGAAATATCAGACAGCACGCGGTTCGCGCCAAACGACTTGCTGATGCGTTGCATCGCTACAATCGCGTTCTGGGACGGTGACGTTTTCGCTTCGGCCATGACGATTTTCTCGGTCGCTCGGGAGCGTCGGCGGACTGTTGGAGCCCGCCGACGGAACAAGGGGGCTAGAAGCACTTGCCGTTGCAGATTTTTACCACTGAGGCTGGAGCATCTTCCTTGGTGACCAGCTTGAGGGCGCTGAGAAGGTCGAGCTTCTTGACGCGCAACGTCGGCACCGAAATGTATGGCGGGACGTCATGTCCAAGCAACGCAAGCGCGGCCGCCTTGGCCTCGGCGACGCCCTGGTCGTAGGGACGCTGCGCGCCTACGGCCAGAAATTCGCCGCGTGCAACGTTCAGCGCGCTGTCCGCGGCAATGTCATTCGTGGTGACGACGATGTCGCGGCCGAGTGTCTTTGCCGCGGCCACGACTTGCTGGGCGGGCGTGTCCCAGGCAACGAAAATACCCTTCATGTCGGGATGCGCCGTCAACATTGCGGTGGCAACCTCGTAGGCCTTCTCTGGCGCCGTGAAGGTGCCGACATCCGCGACCTTGATATCGGGATGTTCGCCGAATGCCTTCAAGGCACCGACCTTGCGGGCCGCGACGGAGTAGTAATAGTCATAAACCAGCGTGATGATGCCGACCTCACCCTTGCCGCCAATCGCCCCGACAAGTTCCTGCGCGGCGAAATAGGCATTCTTTTCATTGTCGGAGGCGACAACGGTCACATAGTCCTTGCCCGGGGCCATATCGACCGGGACGTTGTCCATGAAAACCAGCTTGATGCCGGCTGCCGCCGCCTTCTTGTAGGCTTCGGACTCAGATTTCGGATCGATCGGAATCGAGAAGATTACGTCCGGCTTGCGGGCGGTCATCTGCTCCAGATCGCTGATTTGCTGGCCGGGCTGGAACTTGGCGTCGGTGGTTCCTACGACCTCGATACCGAGGTCCTTGAGCGTGTTGCTGATTCCGGCGACCTGCAACTGAGGCCAGCCGGCATCCATGGTGTGCATCACCAGTCCAGCGGTAAACTTTCCCGCCTTGAGCTTGGCAAGGTCCTCATCGGAGAATTTCAGCACGTCCGGCGACACCGCCGGCGGACCATCCGGGAAGCCTGGGACGGGTTGGCCTCTCGGCGACAGGGGCAGCGGCTCGAGCAGAGCTTGTGCTTCCGGTGGGATGGTGTCATCGGCGAGAGCCGACGATCCGGCCAGTCCCGATAGCGCCAACGCCAAGGCGGCCGCCATAAATCCACGATAGTGCATTTCATTCCTCCCGATCATATGAAACGGCCGTAGCGGCCGGGTGGCGACCTGGCTGGTCGTACTGGTTGGGCGCTGTTCAGCGCCCGTAAGGCATCAATGCCGCCGTGGCGGCACCCGAATAGTTCACGTAGACCGTCTTCTTGCGCATGTAGCTCTCGAGCCCATGCACGCCGTCGTCGCCGCCCAGCCCGCTTTCGCGGAAGCCGACATGGAAACCCTGCAGCATTTCCGGTCCGATCCGGTTCACGTAGATCTCGCCGAACGAAACCTCGTTGACGGCGTTCATGACGCGGCCCAGATCATTGGTGAAAAGATAGGCCGACAGGCCATAGTTGCTGGCATTGGTGATGCTGACAGCCTCCTCGAAAGTGTCGAAGGGCATGATCGGCACGACCGGGCCGAAGATTTCGCGCGTCATGATCGGCATGTCAGGCGTCACATCTGTCAGTACGGTCGGATTGAGCCAGTAGCCGCCATCGACGGGCGCCTTGGTCGGGCGCCCACCGGCGAGAGCAAGCCTCGCGCCGCCCGCCACGGCTTCCGCAAGCACCGCCTCGACCTTTTCCAACTCTTCACGGCTGACTTTCGGGCCGATATCGGTATTTGTGTGCATCGGATCACCGACGACGAGCGACTTGGAGAATTCCACAAAGCGTGTGACGAACTGATCGTAAATCGAACGGTGAACGAGCGTGCGTTCGTTGCAAATGCAGACCTGTCCGCAATTCATGTATCGCGACGTGGCTGCGGAACGAACCGCCAGGTCGAGATCGGCATCAGCCAGGACGATGAATGGCGCCTTGCCGCCAAGCTCCAGCGAAACAGGCGTCAGATTGCGCGAAGCGTTCGCCATGATGCGCTTACCGGTCGGTACGCTTCCAGTCATGGTGATGAGGTCGACGCCGGGTTCCGTGCAGAGCACTTCGCCTATGGTTTCACCCCGTCCCGTTA
>NZ_RZQY01000211.1:0-2702 GCF_003998575.1 Mesorhizobium sp. M7A.F.Ca.CA.001.10.2.1
GTAGGCAGTAGGCAGTAGGCAGTAGGCAGTAGGCAGTAGGCAGTAGGCAGTAGGCAGTAGGGGTCTATTCGGGTGCAAGTTTGAAAATAAGCTGGCGAAGCATTTTGCCGATGCCCTCCGTGGATGTCAGCAACTGACTAGCTTGATCATGCGTGGCAAGGCCAATGCGTTCAGCGATCTGGAGGTGTGTCTCGAATTCCTTCAGCGAGCCTTGGGCAATCCTCAGAAATTGCTGATAGGAACCTCTGTTGTCTCGGCCATAACCTTCGGCGATGTTTGCAGGAATAGAGGTTGCTGAACGGCGGATTTGGCTGGTCAACCCATACAATTCCTCTTTTGGCCATGCCTTGGTCAAAGAATAGGTGGCGACAGCCAGATCCATCCCCTGCTGCCACACGATAAGATCCTTGTAGGAATTGATCTTGCCGGTCATCTCACTGCCTACTGCCTACTGCCTACTGCCTACTGCCTACTGCCTTCCAATTAATGCTCGCGCGATGATGACGCGCATGATCTCGTTGGTGCCTTCGAGGATCTGGTGCACGCGCAGGTCCCGCACCAGCTTCTCGATGCCGTAGTCGTGCAGGTAGCCATAGCCGCCGAGCAGCTGCAGTGCGTCGTTGGCGACATTGAAGCCGGTATCGGTGACGAAGCGCTTGGCCATCGCCGACCATTTGCCGGCGTCCGGCGCCTTGCGGTCGAGCTTCGCGGCGGCGGCATAGAGGAAAATACGCGCCGCCTGCAGTTCGGTCTCCATGTCGGCCAGCCTGAACTGCAGCGCCTGGAACTGGTTGATCTTCGAGCCGAAGGCCTTGCGCTCGGCGGTGTAGGAAAGCGCCTTGTCGAGCGCCGACTGCGCGCCGCCCAGCGAACAAGCGGCGATGTTCAGACGGCCGCCGTCGAGCCCGGCCATGGCGATGCCGAAACCCGCACCTTCGCCGGACAAAAGGTTCTCCGCCGGCACCTTGCAATCCTCGAAGATGACCTGGCGGGTCGACTGCATATGCCAGCCCATCTTGTGCTCGTTGGCGCCGAAGGAGAGGCCTGGCGCATCTCTGGGCACGACGATGGTGGAAATGCCTTTCGGCCCCTCAGTGCCGGTGCGCACCATGACGGCATAGACATCGCTGTCGCCGGCGCCGGAGATGAACTGCTTGGTGCCGTTCAGGACATAGTCGCCGCCGCTCTTGACCGCGCGCGTTTTCAGGGCCGCGGCATCGGAGCCGGAGCCGGGCTCGGTCAGGCAATAGCTGGCCAGCCATTCCATCGAGGTGAGTTTCGGCAGGAAGCGCTGACGCTGCTCGTCATTGCCGAAACGGTCGATCATCGACGCCACCATGTTGTGGATCGAGATGAAGGACGAAAAGGCCGGATCGGCGTGCGAAAGCGCCTCGAAGATCAGCACGGCGTCGAGCCGGCCAAGTGCCGAGCCGCCGACATCGTCCCTGATATAGATGCCGCCGAGGCCGAGCGGCCCGGTCTCGCGGATCACGTCGGCCGGGAAATGCTTGTTGCGGTCCCAGTCGAGCGCATTCGGCGCGACGCGGTCGGCGGCGAAGGCCTGCGCCATCTCCTGGATGGCGCGCTGCTCCTCGTTGAGTTCGAACTGGTTGGTGCTCGCATCGACCGCAGCGTCCATGGCGTGCTCCCTAATCTTCGACCTGTTGGCCTGTCGTTTTTGGCTTTGCGCGCGCACCAATCTAGACCAATGATGCCGCCGCGCAACCCGACCCTTCGCGGAGCGGCTGTGCACCAATGCATGCCCGGAGCACGATGTGACGACAAAATTCGATGAACTGCTGGGACAGTTCCACGCATACCTTGCGTCAGTCGATCACGCCCTGGTGCGCGATGCCGTGGCCCGGATCGGCTGGGACATGCCGGCTCGCACGCTGGAGCCGCATCCGCTCGCCTGCCTGAGCCATCTCGATCGCGCCGCCGAACTGGCGCCGCCAGATGCCAAGCCGCTGTTGCAACTGCTTGCCGAGCATCGGAATGATTTCCGCTGGGGGCAGACCTATGGCGAGGCGGACTTTGGAAAAGAGTTCATCGACAATTACGGCTGGCTGGAAGTGTTCGGCACCCGAGGCCACTTCGCCAATGACGAGGTCGCTGCCGGCCTGCTGATCCTTGGACCCGATATCGTCTATCCCGACCACCACCACGTCGCCGAGGAAATCTACATTCCGCTGACCGGCGGCGCCGAGTGGCGCATGGGCGAGAGCGGCTTTTGCATGCGCACGGCCGGCGAGGTCGTCCACCACGCGTCCAACGTCAATCACGCCATGCGCACCGGCAAAGACCCACTGCTGGCGCTCTACATCTGGCGCGGCGGGCCACTGGCGCAGAAATCCGATATTGCCGGAACCGTGGCGCAGGGCAGGGGCTGATGGCCAGAGCGATCATGCTGCAGGGCACGGGTTCGGATGTCGGCAAGACGGTGCTGGTCGCCGGCCTCTGCCGCGCGGCAAAAAAGCGTGGGCTGAAGGTGCGGCCATTCAAGCCGCAGAACATGTCGAACAATGCCGCCGTCGCCGACATTCCGGGCGACAACAAAGCCGGCGGCGGCGAGATCGGCCGCGCGCAATGGCTGCAGGCGATCGCTTGCGGTGTGGCACCCTCGGTCCATATGAACCCGGTGCTGCTCAAGCCGCAGACCGATGTCGGCGCGCAGGTCATCGTGCAGGGCAAGGTGTTTGGCG
>NZ_RZQY01000211.1:2712-8940 GCF_003998575.1 Mesorhizobium sp. M7A.F.Ca.CA.001.10.2.1
CGAGGCGCGGGCGCGCGACTACCAGGCGATGAAGGGCCGGCTGATGGACGCCGTGCTGGACTCCTGGGGCAAGATCGGCGAGGGCGCCGATCTGGTCATCGTCGAGGGCGCCGGCTCGCCGGCCGAGATCAACCTTCGCAGCCGCGACATCGCCAATATGGGCTTTGCCACGCGCGCCGACGTGCCGGTGGTGCTGGTCGGCGACATCGATCGCGGCGGCGTCATCGCCTCGGTCGCCGGCACGCATCTGATCCTGCCGGAAGAGGACCGACGGATGATCGTCGGCTATCTCATCAACAAGTTTCGCGGCGACGTTTCGCTGTTCGACGACGGTATCAGGTCGATCGAGAAATTCACGGGCTGGCGCTGTTTCGGCGTCGTTCCGTGGTTGAAGGCGGCGGCACGCTTGCCTTCGGAAGATTCGGTGGTGCTGGAACGGCTGGCGTCTGGCGAAACGCGCGCGCTGAAGGTGGCCGTGCCGGTGCTTGGCCGCATCGCCAATTTCGACGATCTCGACCCGCTCAAGGCCGAACCGCAGGTCGAGGTGGTGTTCGTGCCGCCCGGAAAGCCATTGCCTGCCGATGCCGGGCTGGTGGTCATTCCAGGCTCCAAGTCGACGATCGGCGATCTGCTGAAGTTCCGCGAGAACGGATGGGATCGCGACTTGCTGGCCCATCGCAAGCGCGGCGGCCATGTCGTTGGTATCTGCGGCGGCTTCCAGATGCTCGGCCGCACAGTGCGCGACCCTGACGGCATCGAAGGCAGCGTCATCGAAGCCGAAGGGCTCGGCCTCCTCGACGTCGAAACGGTGATGGAACCGGAAAAGACGGTGCGCAACGTCAGCGCCCGTTCGGTGCCGTTCGACTTGCCGCTCGAAGGCTACGAAATCCACCTCGGCCGCACCATCGGACCGGATACGCTGCGGCCTTCCGCTGTCATCAATGGTGTCGAGGACGGGGCGGTGTCGGCCGACGGCAAGGTGATCGGCACCTATATGCACGGCCTGTTTGGCGCCGACGGCTTTCGCGGGAGATTCCTCGAAAGCCTCGGCATCAAAGGCGGCGGCATCGACTACCGGGCCGAGGTCGAGCGGGCGCTGGACGAGGTCGCAGCCGAGCTGGAGACCCATCTCGACTGCGACGCGATCTTTGCGCTGGCTCGGTAATTCGCAGAGCGCCCGAGGTTGGCTCAGGCCTTTTCGCCCGCCTTCGGCCAGTAGGTGCCGAAGGACCAGACGTTGCCTTCCGGGTCGCGGCAGATGAACTCGCGGCTGCCATAGTCGCGGTTGGTTAATTCCTGGATGATCGTGGCGCCGGCGTTCCTGGCCTTGGCATAGGCGGCATCGGCATCGTAGACGGCAATGTAGATCGACTTGCCGCCGCCTGAGCCGGGTTCGCCGACCATCTTGCCGTAGTCGTCGTCGCGCACCGTGCCCAGCATGATCATCGAGGAGCCGAAGACCAGTTCGGCATGGTGCACGACATCGCCTTCGCCATAGCGGGCACGGACGCTGAAGCCGAAAGCCTCGCCCAGCCAATCGATCATTCTTGCCGCGTTCTTGTAGCGCAAAGCGGGGTAGAGGCGGGGCGCTTCAGTGGTGGTTGGCATGGGAACCTCCTTCATTTGGGTTGGTCGATAACCCACCCTGCTCAAAGACCGTTCCGGCGTCTTGAAGAAATGTTACCTGACAGAGAGCGCGGTCGGCGTTTCGCCGGCGAGGTCGCGAAACTCGCGCACCAGATGCGCCTGGTCGGCATAGCCGCAATCGGCGGCGATGCCGGCCCAGTCGACGGTCTGTTGTCTCGACAGGCCGAGCGCGCGGTTGAAGCGGACAATGCGCGACAGCGTCTTGGGGCCGATGCCGATGGCGTTGGAAAAACTGCCGGCGAGATGCTTGCGGCTCCAGCCCAGCCTTTCGGCGATTGATCCAATGCGGGTCCGGCCGCCGGATGCGATGATGCGGTCATAGGCCCAGGCGATTTCAAGCGGCGTCTCGGCGGCATTCTCGAGACGGGCGGTGACGAAGGCTTCGGCCATGTCGAAACGCGCCGTCCAGTCCGGCGCGTTGCCAAGCTTTTCACGCAGCGCCAAGCCTTGCGCGCCAAGCACGTCGTCGAGGACGACCATGCTGTCGGCCAGTTCGCTCATCGGCAGGCGGAAGAAACGGCGTGCGCCAAGCGGCGTGAAGTTGACCTGGACGCAGCAGGCGCCGCCGAATGATTCGATCAGCACCGGTCCGGCAAAGAGGCCGGCGGCGAAACTGGCGAAGCGGTCATTGTCGCCGGGCGCCTTGCCGAGGCCGATGGCGAAGGGTTCGGCGAAGCTGATGACCAGCGGTACGGTGAGGGACGCGTATTCGACGTTGCGCATATGGCCGGGCGTCATTTCGCGATAGCCGCAAATGTCCGACACAATGCCCTGAAGTCGAGGATCCGGCAGGCGCCGGCGCATCTCGAACCGCCCGGCGACGGACCGGTCCTGCTCTTGCTGGGGTTGCATCTCGACTGGCATCGGCCATCCTTGCGCCAAGTCAAATCTAGCAGACCCGGGGCCGGAATCAAAAGCGCCCGGCTTTTGGCCGGGCGCTCCTCGTCCCCACTTCAAGGGAAATGGTCAGGCGCCGCGCATCAAGCAGCCGCCGGCAAGCACGATGAAAGCAATAAGAACAATCCACACCGATGCGAGTGGAATGAACGCAAGAACGCCAAGCGCGGCGAGTGCGCCGATGATGGCGATAACAACGGAAATGATAAAAACGATCTGCGTAGGTGCGCTAAGATTCATGTGTGGCTCCTCCTACATGATTCGAACAGCGGCATTCTATCAGGGCGCGTGATCACACACCAATCAGGGCGCGCAGCGGGTTCGCCGGGTCGGCCAGCAGCTTCACAGCAAGCGCCAGGCACACGATCACCAGCAGCGGCTTGATCAGTTTCGCGCCGATGCGCATGGCCAGGCTGGCGCCGACGCGGGCGCCGATGAACTGGGCAACGCCCATCATCAGGCCAATCTTCCAGTAGACGACGCCGAAGGCCGCGAAGACGATGAAGCCGCCGATGTTGGAGGCGAAGTTGAGCAGCTTGGTATGCGCCGTCGCCTTGAGCACGCCATAGCCGGCAAGCGCCACGAAGGCCAGCATGTAGAAGGAGCCTGCGCCCGGTCCAAACAGGCCATCGTAGAAGCCGATCGCGGGCACAAGGATCAGTCCGAATAGGAAGGGCGACAGCCGCTCGGCGCGATCGATGTCGTTCATGTTGGGCTTAAACGCGAAGTAGAGCGCGATGGCGATCAGCACGATGGGCAGGGCAGCCCGCAGAATGTCACCCGGCACGATCGTCGCCAGCAAGGCGCCGATGGCGCTTCCGACAAGGGCCAGAAGCGCCGACGGCAATTGCCGGCGGAGGTCCACATGACCCTTCGATGCGTAGTGGATGGTCGCCGAGCCCGAGCCGAACATGCCTTGCAGTTTGTTGGTGGCGAGCGCCTGGACCGGCGTGAAGCCGGCAAGCAGCAGCGCCGGCACGGTGATCAGCCCGCCGCCGCCGGCGATCGAATCGACAAAGCCCGCGGCAAAGGCGGCGAAGGCGAGCATGGCGACGGTCTGGATGCTAAGGTCGATCATCTGATGTATGGCGGTGTCCGGCCGGCTGAAATATCGGGCGTTCGACCACGGCCGCCCTGTTTGCGCAAGGTCGATTCCGCGCTACCTCTATCCAAGCGCATCGCGCTTGGATTTGTATTTGTGTGGTTAACCCGGAAAGAGGCTCCTGATGGCATTCGCATTGCTGGACCAGATACGTCAGATATTCGACGGCGACCCGGGTGTGCGCAAGGTGGCGGACGATCCGGTCCTGTCGGCGGAACTGCTGATGTTGTTTCGCATGATCCTGGCCGACGGGTCTGTCAGCGAGAGCGAGATGGTTGTCTTCCGGCGCATCTGCAAGGACGCCTTCGGCATTGCGGAAAGCAGTATCGACAGCGTCATCGAATATCTCAACGAGTTCGGCTACGAGACCAACGGCTCGCAGGCGATTGCACTGTTCCGCGACCTCGATGTCGAGCGGCGCCGGCAATTGGCCAAACATATGGCGGAGATCGCCAAGGCGGATTCGCAACTTGCCGAGAGCGAGATGCGCCTTCTGCGCCGCACGCTCGACCTGCTCGACATCAGCCCGGTCGATGTGGTGAAGCCGCAGGAGTGATTGGACGCCTTCTCTCCTGATCAGCCTTGCTCTCGCAGCCGCTTCGCGATTGCCCGGTGCAAGTCAGGAGCGGCGGTGACAAGCGCCTTGGCAGCCTCGGACTGCGGGTGGTCGAGCACCGCGTTCGTCTTGCCGCGCTCGACGATCTTGCCGTCATGCATGACCAGCACCTCGTCCGTGATGGCGCGGGCGACGGTCAAATCATGGGTGATGAAGAGATAGGCGATGCCGAGCTTCTGGTTGAGCTCGGCGAACAAATCGAGGATTTGGGCGCGGATCGAGACGTCGAGCGCCGAAACCGGTTCGTCGGCGACGACCAGCTTGGGGCGGGTGATGATGGCGCGGGCGATCGACAGGCGCTGGCGCTGGCCGCCGGAAAATTCATGCGGGTATTTGTCCATGTCGCTGATGCCGAGGCCGACTTCGTGCAGCGCATGCGCCACCATTTCGCGGCGCTCGGTGCGTGTCGGCTGCTTCTCCAGCACATGCAGGGGTTCGGCGACTAGTTTTTCGACCTTCTGACGCGGGTCGAAGGATCCGTAGGGATCCTGGAAAACGACCTGCATGTCACGGCGAGCCGGCTTCAGCTCGGCTTCGCTTTTGCCGGTGATGGTCTCGCCGCGAAACCGGATCGAGCCCGATGTCGGCCGATCCAGCGCCAGGATCATGCGGGCGAGCGTTGACTTGCCGCAGCCGGATCTGCCGACCAGCGCCACTGACTGACCCGGCGCCATCGACAGCGAGACATCGTCGACGGCGCGGATGCCAGGCGCGCGTTTGAACAATGAGGTGCGCCGTCCGGGATAGTCGCGTGTCACGCTTTCGACCTGAAGCAAAGGTCGGCTCGTCTCGATGCCATGCGGCCTGGCGCGCGCCGGCACATGCATCGAGGCCTGCGCCAGCTGGCGCGTGTAGGGATGGAACTGTTCGGACAGCGTGCGCGCAGTGTCGCCGGCTTCCATAACCTCGCCGCGGCGCAGGATAGTGATGCGGTCCGCCATCTCGGTCACCACGGCGAGGTCGTGCGAGATCAGGAGCAGGCCCATGCGGCTCTCGGCGACGAGGTCGCGCAAGAGGTCGAGGATCTGCGCCTGCAGCACCACGTCGAGCGCCGTCGTCGGCTCGTCGGCGACCAGCAGCTTCGGCTTCAGCGCGCAGGCGATGGCGATGACGACGCGCTGGCGCTGGCCACCGGACAGTTCATGCGGATAGCGCGACATTGGGAATTTCGCTTCGGGGAGGCCGACGCGGTCGAGCATTTTTCGCGCCCGGTCTTCGGCCTCGGCGCGGCTGGCCTTGGTGTGCCAGCGTATGCCTTCGGCAACCTGTTCGCCGATGGTCTTGACCGGATTGAGCGCCGTCATCGGCTCCTGGAAGACCATGCCGATGTCGTCGCCGCGCAGCGCGCACATCTGATCCTCGGTTGCCGCGAGGATGTCGATGCCGTCGAATGTGACGCGTCCGGTGGCGCGCGCGGCATGGGGCAGAAGCTGCATCACCGTCAGCGCGGTCATCGACTTGCCCGAGCCGGATTCGCCGACCAAACCCATCACCTCGCCGGGCGCGACGGAAAGCTCCATTCCTTTAAGGATCTGCGTGTCACCGATGGTCAGCGACAGGTTCTCGATGTCGAGCAGGCTCATCGCTGCCGCCGCGATTTCGGATCGAGGATGTCGGCGATGCCGTCGCCCAGGAGGTTCAGCCCCAGCACGGCGACAACGATCGCCATGCCCGGAAAGATCGCCATCCATGGCGCCACCACCATGCGGGTCTGCGCGTCGAACAGCATGCGGCCCCAGCTCGGCATTGGCGGTTGCGCGCCAAGGCCGAGATAGGAAAGCCCGGCCTCGGCTAGGATGCCCAGCGCGAACTGGATGGTGCCTTGCACCAGGAGCAGCGTGGCGATGTTGGGCAGCACATGTTCGATTGTGATCTGCGTGCTGCTCTTGCCGGCGGCGCGCGCGGCCAGAATGAACTCGCGCGGCCAGATCGCCAGCGCGCCGGCCCGGGCGACACGGGCAAAGAC
>NZ_RZQY01000212.1:0-8904 GCF_003998575.1 Mesorhizobium sp. M7A.F.Ca.CA.001.10.2.1
GTCATTTCCGAGCCGGCATAGGTGGCGGGAATGACCACCTGGTCGGCGCCGGTGCGCACGGCAATGGCCTTGCCGAGCCCGGTGGTCGAGCCGCCGCCAAGACTGACGACCGCCGAAGCGCCGCTGCTGCGGAAGGCATCGACGGCCTTTTCCGTGACCTCGACAGGGGTATGCATGACCGCGCCGGCAAAGATCCCGGCCGCGAGGCCACCAAGGCTTGCGGCCAGTCTTTCCGCATCGCCCTTCTGATGCGATGTCGACAGCACCATCACCTTGTCATGGCCGAGCCGCCGGACTTCCTCTTCGACGCGAGCCATGCTGCCGGCACCGAAGACCACCCGTGTCGTCAGGCCAGGAAAGGTGAAGCTGTCCATCATCGCGCCGCCTCCATGCGCGGGCCACGCCCGGCCGCGAGGTCGTCGAGGATCGTGCCCAGCATGGCGATCTCGGCGTCCGAGACCTCATGGCCGCGGCCCGGGAACAGATCGGCCCGCAGGCTCGCGCCAAACCGGCCCAGCGATTGCGCGGCATCGGCAAACGCCGAGACCGGAATCCAGGGATCAGCATCGCCACCGGAAAGATAGATCGGCATTCCGGCCGGCGCCGCCTCGGATCTTTCGTCCGCCGGAACGCCGACACGGCAGCCCGTGAAGGCCGCCAAAGCGTCCGGCGGCGGCAGCCCCGCGCAGAGATACTCGATCGAGAGACACGCCCCTTGCGAGAAGCCCGCGAGAAGAAGCGGCAGTCCGGGCAGTTCGGCCCGCGCCGCGACCATTGCGGCCGCAAGGTGGTCGAGCGCATCCGAAAGCTGCGCGCGGGCGACCGGCGTCAACGGATCGACGGCACGCGCCTCCCACCAGATGCCGTGCGGTGCACGCGGCAGGATGAAGGCCACGGCGGACGCGGAAAGCCGCGACAGCACATGCGACTGCATCTCTTCGGGCGATTGGCCGCGGCCGTGGACGAAGACGCAGATCGCCTTCGCCTCCGGGCCTCTTGGCCCAAGCCGGAGCGGACCGCTGCCTGAACTCACGTGAAATCCGCCTCTTCCAGGCCGGCCTGCAATTCGCTCTCGCGGTCCTTGAACCACGGCGGGAAGACCAGCGTCTTGCCGATCTGGCCCGGAGGCTCATCCTTGGCCCAGCCTTCCGGCGTGGTCCAGGCAATTTCGAACAGCGCGCCTCCGGGCGAGCGGACATAGCAGGACTTGAAGTAGTTGCGGTCCTTCTGCTCCGATATATCGGTGAAGCCGAGGCCCTCTATATGGGCGCGCAGTTTCAGCTGGTTCTCTTCGTCGCCGGTGTTGAGGGCTAGATGGTGGATGGTGCCGCCAGCCAGCGTCCAGGTGCCCTGCGGGCTGTCGCGATCGACAATGACCTCCACGCGCTGCGCGACGCCGGCCGCGTCCGGCACGCGGAACACAAGCCCCTCGTGGTCATCGGCCTCTTTCTCCATCGGCAATGCGATGGTCAGGAAGTCGTCCATGGCGGTGCGGTCCATCACCGCCACCACGGCGCCGTAGATTCCCTTGATGCCGTGGGCCTTGCCGATGCCCTGCGTTTCGTTGGCGATGGGCGCGCGTGGATCCCTGTCGCTTTCCACCAGCTCATGCGGGATGCCGCAGGGATGTGCGAAAGCCGCACGGTCGGCGCCAAAACGAGTGATCTTGATGGCCTCGATGCCGCGCGCGTTCAACCGGTCGACCCAGAAATCCACGGCCCCCTTGGGGATCGACTGCATGATGGTACGCGACTGGTTGGATCCGCGGCGGCCATAGACGCCTGGCTTGCGGAACGGGAAGGTGGTGATGATCGTCGAGGCATCGCCGTTGGGCGAGCCGTAATAGAGGTGATAGACCGGGATGACGCCGTCGAACAAGACGGTGCGCTTGACCGAATGCAGGCCCAGTGCCTTGGTATAGAAATCAAAATCTTCCTGAGCGCTGTCCGTCGAGAGCGTCAAATGGTGGTAGCCGCTGACACGTGCCATCGGTCATCTCCTCCCAGAGGTTTCGGTTTCGCCCCGCCGCTGCGGACAGAGCACGAGGTTGAGGTCGAGCGCGTGCTTCCGTTTTCCTCCGTTGGGCGGCAGCGCGCGGAACTCGGCCATGAGTTCGGGCTTGACCCCGAAGATCGCATCCCGGCCGATCGCGGGGTCCGACCGGTCGAAGATGTGGGTCGTCAGCGTTTCGAAGCCCTCCGCCGAGACGCGAAAATGGATGTGGGCCGGCCGCTCGAGGCCAAGGCCAAGCGCCGACATCAATTGGCCGACTGGGCCGTCCGACGGCAGCGTGTAGCCCTTCGGCTTCACCGTCGTGAAGCGGAACCGCCCCTGCGGATCGGTACGGAAGCGCCCGCGCAGATTGAATTCAGGCTGCTTATCAGGTTCCTGGTTCTCGTAGAGACCCTCGGCATTGGCCTGCCATATCTCGACCATCGTATCGCCGATCCCCGCGCCGTCGAGCGCGACGATCCGGCCGGCAACTTCCAGCGGCTCACCCTTGTGATCGCGCGAGATGTTCGCGCCGAGCGGCATCTCCGGCACGTCGGCCCGGTAGAAGGGGCCGGCCAGGGTGTTTGGGGTCGCCCCAACAGGGCGCGGGCTGTTCTGATCCTCGATCAGCGAAGACACGCCCAGGACGTCGGCGAACAGCACCCATTCCTGGCGCCGCGCATCGGCGTAGTGGCCAACCTCGGTCAGAAAATCGATCGCCTGCCGGAATTCCTCGCCGGAGGGGCGCAACTCGACGATCAGCGCGTGCAAACCGTCGACGGCTGCCTGTGCCGCCGCCGCCAGGCGGGACTGGCCCATTGCCGTCAGGCGCCGTGAGAATTCCTCGGCCTGCGTCGAGATCGCCTTGGGGAATTCATCTCGCTTCGGGTCGTGCTGGCCGTGCATTCCGCCGGGGCCTCCCTTCCCCTTGCCAAGCGGGATAGCACGGCCCGACGCGATGCTTGATGAGATGTGGCGTCCCTTGTATAGCGTTTTGCTATGAAGCTGAACGAGCGCCACCTCATGCAGCTCGCTGCGGTGCTGGATGCAGGCGGCGTGTCGGAAGGAGCCGCTATGCTGGGCCTGACCCAGCCGGCAGTCAGTCGATCGCTGGCCATGCTGGAGGCACGGGTGGGCGAGCCGCTTTTCCTCAAGGGTCGCCGGCCCCTGCAGGCGACACCGCTCGGCTTCCAGCTGGCGGCGCAGGGCCGCACGATGATCACCGCGTCGCGCAAGGCGTCGGATGCGGTGCAGGGCTTCATGAAAGGCACCAAGGGCGTCGTCCGTGTCGGCGGCGTGCCTTTCTTCATGGATGCGATGATCAGCCGGATGATCGGAGAATTCCAGAAGCTCGAGCCCGAGGTCACCGTCCAGCAAAGCTACATGAACCTGCCCGAGATGGTCGCGGCGCTGGAGAGCAACCAGATCGATCTCGGGATCGTGCCGATCGGCGTGCTAGACCTGGGACCCGGCTTCGAATTCACGGAAATCCTGCCCGGACGCAACGTCGTGGCTTGCCGGCCCGACCATCCCCTGCTGCGAAATCGCCGCCTCAGGGCGCATGACCTGACCAGCTTTCCCTGGGTTGCCCCCCTACCCGGCTCTCCGCTGATGTCGGACCTGCAGATGATCCTGATGAGCATCGGCATGTCGGACCTCAACGTCCGCTATTCGGGAGGCTCGCTGATGAGCGTGATCAACTTCCTTGCCGAAACCGATGCGCTGGCGGTGCTGCCATTCTCCGTGGTCTTCGCGCAGCGCAAGGAAAACCGGGTGACGGTGCTACCCTATGAAATTCCGCAGCCCAGCCGCTCGCTTGGAATCCTGCGCCGGGTCAGCGGGCCACGCTCGCCCGCGGCAGAGCGCTTCGCCGGCCACGTCACGACCGCCTTCGAGAATCTGAAGCACATCATCAAACGGCACGAGAATGCCGTCGTCTGGGGGCGGTAATCCGGCCTCGCTATTCGAATGATGCGGTGGCGTCACATAACGCGCATGTTTCCTCCAGCCGGAGGCGCTTCATCCCCGCGTCGCCGGTTAGGCTCGACGGCCGCCCGCCCCCAAAAGCCGTCGGGCCGCCAGAAATCCCGATATCCTATTGGCTCTCCCTCCTCCACCTCGCCATCACTGCGTAAACGCCTTGGACATCTGGTCCACAAAGGGTTTCAACAGATAGGACCAGACATTGCGTTCATCGGTGCGGATATGAACCTCGGCGGGCATACCTGGCCTCAGCACCTTCGCTTCGGTCAGGCAGTTCGATTTGCTTTCAACCTTGATACGCGCCGAGAAATAGGAAAGCTGACGTTGCGGATCTTTAATCAGATCTGCCGAGATGTGTTTCACTGACCCTTGGCAGACCGGAGTGGTTCCCACGTCGAACGCCGGAAAACGGATCGATACCGGCTGCCCCGGGCGGACGTCGTCGACCCGCGACGGCGGGATCAGCGCGTCCACCACAAGATCATCGGCATCAGGTACGATGGTCATGAGCATCTCGCCAGGCGCGATAACGCCGCCGACGGTATGGACAGCCGATTCCTGTATCGTTCCGGACTGCGGCGCGCGGATCGTTGTCTTGGTCAATTCATCCTGGGCCACAATCCTCCGTTCGTTGAGTTCGGTCTGCTTAGCTTCCGTCTCGCGGAGTTCGGTCGTCACGTCAGTGCGCCTTTGGTCATCCAGTTGCAGCATCTGCAACCCCGTTTCGCTGATGCGCGCCTGCGCTTCAGCTACTGCTGCAGCGAGGCGCCCCGATTCTCCCCTGGCCCGGGTGGCATCCAGCTTGATGTTGCTTAGCCTCTCCTTGGAGACGAGTTTTTTGGCGTAGAGGGAATCAACGTCCGCGAAATCCTTGTTCAGCAGAGCAACCGATTCATCCACCGCGCTCTGTTGCGCCTTAAGGCCGTCGATCTGACGTTCAAGTTGCTGGGATTGGCTTCTCAACTGTGCCTTCTGTCCAGCCAAAGCCGAAGCGCGCGTTTCAAAGAGAGCGCGCTCGCCATTGACGAGCGCAGCCAGCTCCGGCTGGTTCATTCGCGCCTTCAGGCCGGCCGGCAGCTGCATTTCCGCCAGGCCCGTGCGCTCGGCCTCCAACCGGGCGAGGCGGACGGTCGCGCGATCGAGATCCTCACTGATGATTTGCAGGTTCGCACGAGGCAGCGTGTCATCCAGTCTGACCAGCACGTCGCCGGCTCGTACATGATCTCCGTCCTGCGCGAAGATCCCGCCCACTGTGCCTCCGGTTTGATGCTGGACCTTCTTGACGTTGGTTTCCACCACCACGGTGGCTGGTGCAACCACAGCGCCGGCGATGTTGGTCAACCCCAGCCACAGACCACCGCCAAGAACCAGCAGACCGGTAATCGCCAAGCCGAATATCAGGTTGGCCCGTATACCGTCCGACAGATCTGGCGCGCTCACGGCAGGCGGTTTGCTGCCACGAAGGGTCCGAGCATACGACGAGAAGGTGACGAATGTTTCGAGCAGAGCCTCATGCATGCCCGGCAACCCCCGGTATCGGCGCCAAAGAAGATGGCCGAGGTGGAACAGGCGGTGACGGTCGGAGCACGTTCGCCAAGACCTCTTCGCGCGAGCCAAAGGCATGAACCGTCCCATTCGACATAACCAGTACCTGATCGATGTTGGCGAGAGCTGAGGGACGATGCGCAACGACAATGACGATGCCTCCGCGCTGACGCACTGCCCGTATGGCGCCGGCCAGGGCAGCGTCCCCGTCCACGTCGAGGTTCGAGTTCGGTTCGTCGAGCACGACAAGAAACGGCTCGCCATAAAGTGCTCGGGCGAGACCCACGAGTTGCCTCTGCCCTGCCGACAGGGCCGCTCCGCCCTCGCCGATGCGGGTCTGAAATCCCTGGGGGAGTTGCATTATCATTTTCTCGACGCCGGCTGCTCTTGCCGCCGCAAGGACGCCTTTTGGATCCGTCTTGCCTCGGAACCTCGAAATGTTGTCTGCTACCGTGCCGTCAAACAACTCCACATCCTGCGGCATGTAGCCGATATGGGCGCCGAGTTGTTCCGAGTTCCATTGATCGAGAGAGGCGCCGTCCAATCTCACCGAGCCATGGAGCGGCTTCCACACCCCGACCAACGAACGCACCAAAGTTGTCTTGCCGGAACCGCTTGGGCCGATTACGGCCATCCCAGCGCCTCTCGACAGATGGAAGCTCACATTGACCACGGTTGGCTTTGGCAAGCCGGGCGGCGCAATGGTCAATTGCTCGACCGCAAACCGCGCCTGCGGCCGAGGCAACTCCATTGGCTCGTCCTGGCGGCCGAATGCCGCCATGACCGCCGCCAGCTCGGAATAGCTGCGCCGGGCCGACAGAAAGCCTCTCCAGTTTGCGATCGCAGCATCGACCGGGGCCAAGGCGCGGCCAAGCAAAATGGAAGATGCGATGATCACCCCAGGTGAAGCCTCGCCGCCGATCACCAGGTAAGCGCCGAGACCGAGAACACAGGACTGCAACGCCATCCGCAGGGCCTTCGACAGCGAACTGGCGCCACCAACGACGTCCGAGAGACGTTCCTGCTGGGCGAGATAGGCTCGGCTGACGTCGCTCCAGCGTCGAGCCAGTCGACCAGAAAGCCCCATTGCGTGAACGACTTCGGCGTTGCGGCGGCCGGAATCGGCAAGCGCCCGCTGCGACAGCAGCTCCTCCGAGGCACGCGCGGCGGGGCCTCGGCTAAACACTTCCGCAATCGCTGTTAAGAGGACCACGGCGATCGCACCGACCGTCGCCAGCAGGCCGAGCGAAGGATGGAGCAAATAAATGATCAGCAGATAAAAGGGGATCCACGGGGCGTCGAAGATGACCGTGGGTCCCGTTCCGGAGAGAAAGCCGCGCAGTCGGTCAAGATCGTGCAAAGGCTGCAGACGGTCCGCATCACGCCCTGCCTTGAGCGGCAGGGACAGGGAGATGGAGAACACCTTTTGCTGCAAATTCCTATAGAGCCGGCTGCCGATGCGGACCAACACGCGAAGCCGCACGAAATCCAGAAGCCCGTATACGGCATACAGGCCCAGCATTCCGATCGTGAACCCCACCAGGGTCGGAACGCTCTGCGACGGCAGAACGCGATCGTAGATCTGCAACATATAGACCGAACCGGTCAGAGCGAGAATGTTTATCACTGCCGAGAACAGCGCCACGCCAAGCAGCCCAGGCATGCAGGCGAGAATAGCGGAACGGAGCTCGGGAGAACCGGCCCCCGATGTTTTCATGACCAGCGGTCGTTCGCGCGACACTGCCGCGCCGTTACTTCCGTAAGTTGTAATGGCTCAAACCTTTCTTAGTGCGCATAGCAGCCGCTATCCGTCGCCCCCCTTATTACGCTCTGCTTACATACGTCGACTTTGAGGAAAATGCAGCCGATTCGTGGCGTGAACCAGCGAAACGCGACGGCCGACGTCTCCCTGTCTGGGGATAACTTCCCGAAAAATGACGATTTTCGCTAAAGGAATTGGTCAGAACGGAGCCAGCAAAAGAGGCGTATGTCCTTGCTCCCAAACACTTTCAAAGGTGCCACGGTCGGCTGAGCAAAATACCTGCTACTGAGCAACAACTTAGATCAATCAAACATTCTATCCCGTTGTGTTTCGTATTTGATTTCATCCTAATGTAGCAATCACCTAAGCAGACGCGGGGCATAAGTCGAATCAACCAAAGGATCATTGGATGACACTCCATTATGCGTCCGGTGGATCAGCCACCGAAGTCGCAACCGCCGGGTTCAACCTGGTCGATGTTCAATATCTCTCGCAGGTCAATGCTTTGCCGGACGGCATGAAAGGCCTCGTCTATCTCAGCGCCCACGACGGCGTCACCTCCTCTTTCATCGAACAAGTTACGCCCTTTCTCAACAATCCCAAGGTGTTCGGGTTCTTCCTGATGGACGAGCCAGATCCCACCGGCAGATGGGGCACATATGCAAGTGCCGAAACCCTGAAGGCGGAGTCGGACTGGATCCATTCCCATTTTCCAGGCGCCAAGACGTTCATCACCATGATGAATATGGGCTCTCCAACAAACCCGGATTTTTCCAACACGTATAATCCGGCAAATACCGGCATCGACTACTATGGGTTGGACCCCTACCCGGTGCGCGATGACGTGAGCACGGTCGACTACAACATGATCGACAGGGCCGTGGCTGCGGCCGTCAAGTCCGGCATCCCGATCGACAAAATCATTCCAGTCTATCAGACTTTTGGCGGTGGCAACTGGACGACCGACACGGGCGGGAAGCATCAGATGCCGACGCCGGAACAGATGCAAACGATGATAGATCATTGGGCAGCACTGGTTCCGTCGCCTGCCTTCGATTATGCCTATGCCTGGGGCTCGCAGAACGGTGACACAGCTCTGGAAAATTCGCCGGAGTTGCAGGCTTTGTTCCAACAGCACAATCTCCAAAGCACCGGTGGCTCGGCCGCCCCCCCAGTAACCGATCCGATCGATACCACGACCCCGCCTCCAACCGACGTCGCCGCCCCTGCTCCGGCCACGCCTCCGACAGACGCCGCCGCTCCAGTTCCGGCCGCGCCGGCCCCGTCGGACAGCGATCATGTCTTCCATGGCACGCGCGGCGCAGACGTTTTTCACGCGACCACGGGCAATGACAAATATCTCGTCAACAATGCCCATGACAAGGTGATGGAAGCGCCAAGCGGGGGGTTCGACAAGGTCGCGGCCTCGGTGAGTTACGCTCTTACGGCGGGCTCACATATCGAGCAGCTCTCCACCGCCAGTTCGGGTGGCAGGGGGTCCATCAACTTGACCGGCAACGAATTCGATCAAGCTATCTATGGGAATGGCGGCGCCAACAAGATCAATGGTGGCGGTGGCGCCGACAAGATGACCGGCTATGGCGGCAATGACACCTATTACG
>NZ_RZQY01000213.1:0-8884 GCF_003998575.1 Mesorhizobium sp. M7A.F.Ca.CA.001.10.2.1
CTTCAAGACCGCCGCCTTCGTCACCGAGAAGCTGAAGGCTTTCGGCTGCGACGATGTGGTCACCGGCCTCGGCAAGACCGGCGTCGTCGGCGTCATCCGCGGCCGCCAGGGCGAAGGCCCCACCATCGGCCTGCGCGCCGATATGGACGCGCTGCCGCTCAACGAGATCACAGGCAAATCCTACGCCTCGACCATCCCCGGCAAGATGCACGCCTGCGGCCATGACGGCCACACGGCGATGCTGCTGGGCGCGGCCAAATACCTCGCCGAGACGCGCAACTTCACCGGTTCCGTGGCGGTGATCTTCCAGCCGGCCGAAGAGGGCGGCGGCGGCGGCAACGAGATGGTCAAGGACGGCATGATGGAGCGTTTCGACATCTCAAGGGTGTTCGGCATGCACAACATGCCGGGCCTGCCCGTCGGGCAGTTCGCCATCCGCCCGGGCCCGATCATGGCGGCGACCGCCGAGTTCACCATCACCGTGCGCGGCAAGGGCGGCCACGCGGCGATGCCGCACGGCACGATCGACCCGATCGTCATCACCAGCCAACTGGTCGGCGCCTTGCAGACGATCGCCTCGCGCAGCACCGATCCGGTCGAGGCCGTGGTGGTGTCGGTGACCAAGTTCCACGCCGGTGACGCCTACAACATCATCCCCGAAACCGCTGAAATCGCCGGCACCGTGCGCACCTTGCGCAAGGAGATCGCCAAGAAGTCCGAAGAGCGCATCCGCAGCATATGCGACGGGCTGGCGACCGCGTTCGGGGCAAAGATCGAGGTCGACTACCAGGCAAATTATCCCGTGACCTTCAACCACGCGGAAGAGACGGTGTTTGCCGGTGATGTCGCGATGAGTGTCGCCGGCGACGCCCATGTCCACCGCGGCATCCAGCCGGTGATGGGCGGCGAGGATTTCTCCTACATGCTCGAAGCCCGCCCCGGCGCCTTCATCTTCATCGGCAATGGCGACACCGCCGGTCTCCACAACCCGGCCTACGACTTCAACGACGAGGTCATCCCGCACGGCATGAGCTACTGGGTGAAACTGGCGGAAACCGCGCTGGCCGCCTGACGACGGCAGCGCAAAGCCGGCCGAATTGCCATCGGCCGGCCTCTTGGCGAAACGATCCGAAGCGGCTATGTGTCTGGCCGCGTGGTCCCGTAGCTCAGTAGGATAGAGCGGCAGATTCCTAATCTGTAGGTCACAGGTTCGATTCCTGTCGGGATCACCACGCATTTTCACCAGCTTAGCAACTGACGTCGTACTTTTCGCGAAACAGTACGACGAATTCTAATTTCGCCGGGAATGCATCGCCGAACAATCCAGCTTCGCTCCGAAGAGCGGGCACTACAATGGCCCTTTTGTCTGGCCGAAGGCTGCCGGCAGGATCATTGCGAGGTGATGGTTGACCGTGGTGCGCTGTGACCTAGCTTAAGTTCATGATGGACAGTCAAGAGCCGGGAAGTGGCTTGTCCGCACCGGCGAACTCTCGCGAGGTTGATATGCAGAGGCGCAAATCGGCGTCTCAGGGCCCCGCATGTGTCCTTGGTCGGGCATTGCCCGCCAAGGAATATCAACTGCGGCGATCTATCAGCGCGCGACCGGCGCCCCGCCATCCGCAACAATTCGCAAGTACCAGAAGGATCCCGACGAAAGCGACGTTTCGAGGGCGGTAAGCCTTGGCCAAAACCAAGGCGGATGACCAGACATCGCTTTACGAACTTGACGATACACCCCAGAACGCACGGGCACGGCAATGCCAAATTATCTTGCCGAAATGTATGCAAACGACGTAAATTTGGCCATTCTGATCGCAGTGGTGACGCTTGCATCGGTGGGCGTCTATCTTGTGCTCCGGCGTATCCTTGCCGCGGTGCGACGACGCCGCCTTGCAGCGTTTGACGAAGGCAGATCCGGTATCGCCGACGAGGCTTCTTGGGAATGGGAAAGCCCGGCCGGACTTGTCGCCGGACCTGCTTCTTCCAAGGCTGCCAACCCCTTGCATGCGGTCGGCCTGGATGTTCGGGCTCAAAATACCAACTACTCTCGGTTCGGAGTGCGAATCGAGCATTTCGCCGCGACATCCGAACCCAGCGGGAGCTCGTTAGTGACCGGTGCTCCTGCACCGAACAGTGTGCAGTCTGGCCGGCTTGCAGCATCCATCAGCGCGATCGCGGAACGTGGGAAGCGGATTTGCGGGTCGGCATGGGACCAATTGCGCCATAGAGCTTCACCGCCAAAAATTGCTCCGTTGGCCTATGCTGCGGATCGCGGTTTGAATTTCACAGCGCAGATGGGAGATCCCGACCCGGCCATGGCGCCTGCCTCAAACCCTGTCGTTCGCAGGCCGATCGTTCTTGTATCGCGCTTGGGTCTCGCCGCCATTTGTCTGGCCGCGCCGATTGGCTATGCGATGACGAGACAAATCTGGGTCGAAAGCGCTTCCGCCATCTCGCAAACCCAAGACCAGGCCCATCGAGCCCTTTCGCGCCCGTTAGGACCTCAGGCGAGTGCCGAATTGCTTGGCCCGGATCTCACGGCTAACCAGGCGCAAGCCGGCACGGATCGTGCTCAGGCTGCCGCTGCGAGACAATTGGCCGACCAGGAGCACCGGGCGGCGGAAGGCGAGCGTACCAGGAGCGCCGCTCTGCAGGGAGCGCTCCTCGAGGCGAGCAAGCAGATCCACACGCTGAGGGCAAGCATGGCAGCTGCCGATGACGCGCGCGAGGAGCGGTTGCGCAATGAACTCGCGGCGGCCCGCACTCTTGACGCGTTGCGGCGCATTGCGGGAGATGCCCGCACGATGCTGAGCGAGGCCACCAGCTATGTCCTTGAGGAGATGCCCGCTGCTCATCTCGAGCAGGAGCAGGCCCAAAGGCAGGCGCGCGATTTATCGCAAGCGCGCGTCCAAATTGAACAGCTTCAGACCGAGGCCGCCGAGGATCGCGCCACGGCCAAGGCTTCACTGGCGCAGGCGAGCGGCATGCTCGACGACGAACGCCGGAAGGCGGAGCTGCTTCGTGGCGATCTCGCCGAAGCGAAACTGGCCAATGCCGCACTCATGAAGCGTACGGCCGCGGCTGAGCAGGAACGGACCGACGCGGTCACAGCGAGACAACAGGTGGAGCGGACCGCAGCTGACACGGAGCGAACGCTCGCACGAGAACGCGCTGCAGCAGCAGCGGCCGTTGAGGAGTTGAAAGAAGCTCGCGTCGAGCGCCAGGCGGCTGAACTGGAGCGAGCCAAAGCAGTCTCAGCGAAAGAGCGTGCCGAGCAGGCCGCAACCGAGACGGCACAGGCTCTGGCACGGGAACGTACTACAGCTGTCATGAATCGTGAGGATCTCGACAGAGCACGCATCGAGCGCGAAGCCGCCGCCCAAGCTCTTTTGGTGCGTGTCGCTAAGCTTCAGGAGGCTCTGGACGAGCAACGCGAGGCCGCACATAGTCGATGCTGACCTCGATAGGGGCCGAGATCGTCGCCCGACTCAACTGATGTACGACGCCCGCGCTGGCGACGCGCACGCTGGTCGCCCCAAACGGAGCGGCGGCCGACTCGATGGCATCATGGCAGGCCCGAACGACTTTATCCGGGACGCCCGGCAACGCCTCGGTTCGGCTGACTGTTGATTGAGTGTTGCTGTCGCTGGGAGGCTGGAGAGCGGCCGGCAGGTCGAGCGACTGTCCGCCCCTTGCGGACGCAACAGCAGTAGCGGTGGCCGGACCTACCGTCCCCGGGGCTGCCGCAGTGCCGCTTGTGCTGGTCTCGCCGTCGTCCGCCGACGAACTGGAGCCGCCGGGGTCATCGCCAGTCCCTTTCTGCGAGCCGCCGTGGTTGCCGCCGGCGTCATGACCTCCGCCGCCACCATGGCCACCAGAACCATGGCCGCCGTTGCCATGCCCTCCGCCTTGCTGACCACCGGTTGCAGCTCCTGCGCAAACTACGGCGATCGAGCAAGCTAAGACGAAATACGCACAGGTGAATCCACGCGATTGACGCACGACGACCTCCATGGATGCGTCGGTCCAACCGTCTTTCCGCGGCGTGCAGTCAGAACGGCCGAACCGCCGCTGCCCCCGAGGCAACCTAGCGATTGCCGCGCCCCCGAAAGAACTAGGGGATCGATCCGGTGTATCAAGGATATTTGGCTGGTAAGCGCCGATGAGAGATCGCTTGGCTGGCGAGTGCCGTATCATTCACGTCGAGGCCGACCGTGGATGACGCCGCAGACGCCTTCATGACCCAATGACCGGAGTCCGGGGAGTGGCCTGGCCGAGGCCCGGGCGAATGCAGAGATCAGCTCCGCCATGGCGAACCATGGCGGGCCAGACGGATCACCCCGCCTCAGCCAACCCTGACGACAAAATGCTTCGTCACCGGCTCGATGATCTTCCAGGTTCCCTTGAAATCGGCTTCCACCACGAAGGCATCGCCGGGACCGACCTCGACCGGTGTGCCGCCGTCCGGCGTGATGATGATGCGGCCGGCGATCATGTGCACGAACTCGTAGTCGGTATAGGTCGCGTGGTAGGTACCGGGCGTCGCGCGCCAGGTGCCCGACAGCACCTTGCCGTCCTCGGTCGTGTGCTGGACGGCGGTTTGCATGGTCGGCTTGCCCTCGACGACGATCCAGCCAGCCAGATCGCCGGCGTCCGCGTGTTCGACGGTGCCGAATTTGAGGATTGTCTCGCGTGTCATGTGCTGGGCTCCGTTTGGTGGATTGCGTGGCGTTGTTTGCCTGGCCGGTCAAATAACCGATGCACCTGCCGCGAGCAATGCCGGCGCCATACGGCCGGCACCTTGGCTGACGGTGCATCAAACAAAAAACCCGCCTGTGCGGCGGGTCACTGGCGCAAATCAGCACCATAAGCAAATATGTACCATAGCTGAGGTCACCGAGTCAAGAAAAAATTCCTATCTCGGAAAAACTGGCGGCACAAAAGCTACCAACACCGGCTACCACGAGGCTTTTTGTTAATCTGAGTTCGGAGCCCTGCCCTGCGGCGCACGCCGCGTCCTTCGGCTCTCGACGGGCGGGTCAGGGTTTGTGCCGCGCCGAGACGAGTTCCGCCTTGCGCCTTGCCGTCTCCATTCCCAGACCGATGAAAGCACGCGCGTGCTTGGCCAGCGCCATGTTGTCCGTCCAGAGATTGCGCCAGATCGCGGTCTTCTTCGACAGGTTCTCATCGACGATTTCCGAAGAGAAGGATTCGAAGCTGAGGTCGTCGCTGTAGCCGATAGCAGTCAGCGCATCGAAGATCGCGGCGAAATCGATATTGCCGGTGCCGAGGAAGCCGCGATGGCTTTCGCCGATATGGACATAGCCGATCTTATCGGCGGCATGACGGATGGCCAGCCCGACATCGGCCTCCTCGATGTTCATGTGGAAGGTGTCGAGATGCAGGAAGATGTTGTCCGAGCCTGTGTCCTCGATGAAGGCCAGCCCTTGCGCGGCGGTGTTGAGCAGATTGCTTTCGAAGCGGTTGACGATCTCGAGGTTGAGCGTGACGCCGGCCGCCTTGGCTGTCTCGGCAACCTTGGCCAGCGTGCCGGCACTGCGCTGCCATTGAGCGCGCGTCGGCGCCTCGACCTGCAATCCGTGGCTGGTCGAGAGAATGCCGGCGACCTTCCGGCCGCCGAGATCGCGCGTCAGCGCGATGGTGTCGTTGAGGATTTCGACGCCGCGCGCGGCAATCGCCTTGTCGGCGCTCGAAATGTCGCCATCAGCAGGCAATCCGATGCTGATCGCGACGCCGAGGCCAAGATCGGCGATGCGCCTGGCAAGCCCGCCGATGTCGACATTGGCGGGATCGAGATAGGAGAATTCGATGAGGTCGAAGCCGGCCTCCCTGGTGTTGGCCAGCGTGCGCTCGAGATCGGCCTGGGCCGAGCCCGCCGACCAGACGAAAGAATGGATTCCAATACGCGACATCATCGTCTCCGGTGCTGCGCATCGACCCCATTGGGGAACCGATGCCTGGACAAGACGTGCGGCCGGGTGATCCCGGCCGCACGCTGCTGAGGGACGTTTAGCGGGCCGCGGTCCAGCCCTTGTAGTCCTTCAGGTTCTCGGCCGTGATCAGCTTCGGGTCGAGCAGCACGGTCGGCTCCGCCGGCTTCTTGCCGGCCAGCAGTTCGGCCGCCATCGTCAGTGACTGGCCGGCCATCACGTAAGGATCCTGCGAGGCCGAGGCCTTGATCATCGAGGTGCCGGAGGAGAGTTCCTTCTCGATATCGGGCGCGCCGTCGACGGCGGTGAAGATGAATTCCGAACGGTTGAGCTGCTTGGCCGCAAGCTGGGCGCCGATCGCCGTCGGGTCATTGATGGCAAACACCGCATCGATCTTGTCGAAGCGGGTGAGCAGCGACTGGAACACCTTCAGGCCGCCGTCGCGCGAGCCTTCGGCATTCTGGTCGTCGGAGAGGATCTTGATGTCGGGATGCTGCGCCAGCACGTTCTTGCAGCCCTTCACCCGCTCCAGGATCGAGGACGATGCCGGTCCGTTGAGGATGACGTAGTCGCCCTTGCCGCCGGTGTGGTCGACCAGGTACTGGCAGGCCTCTTCGCCGGCCTTGACGTTGTTGGTCATCACGGTGACGTCGGCGCCCGGCGCCGAAACGTCGAAGGCGGCAACGACGATACCCGCGGCTTGCGCCTTCTTCACCGCCGGCGCGATCGCCTTGGCGTCGACGGCATTGAGCATGATCACGTCGACGCCGGCGGCGATGAACGAATCGACCTGCGAGACCTGCTTGTTGAGGTCATAGTCGGCCGATACCGAGGTCACCTCGACCTTCGGGTTGATCTTCTTGGCCGCGTCCTCGATGCCCTTGATGGTGGCGACGAAGAAGGGATTGCCGAGCAGGCCGACCGAGATACCGACCTTGTTGAGGTCCTTGGCCGAAGCAGGCGCGATGGCGAGCGACGCGAGTGCGACGCCGCAGAGCAGTTTGGCGATGGTCTTCATTGCTTTCCTCCGATTGCCCCGCGCCTCTCACGGTGCGTTACACAAACCGGTCGTTGACGCCGGCGACTAAGGTCAATCACGTTCTTGCTCCTGCCTGGAGCCTGTAGCGGTCGAGGGCGACCGCCACGATGATGACCAATCCCTTGATGATGTACTGCCAGATGTCGGAGACACCGGCCAAGATGAGCCCATTGGAGAGCACCGCGATGATCAGGCCGCCGATCAGCGTACCCCAGATCGAGCCGACGCCGCCGACGAAGCTGGTGCCGCCGAGGATGACCGCAGCAATGGCGTCGAGTTCGTAGGATTGCCCGAGCTGCAAGCCGTTGGCTGCGTAGAGCCGGGCCGCCGACATGGCGCCGCCAAGACCGGCCAGCAGGCCGGAAACGCCATAGACGAAGAGCAGCACCAGCGGCACCTTGATACCGGTCAGCCGCGCCGCTTCGGCATTGCCGCCGACGGCATAGATCCAGGTGCCGAGCACGGTGCGCTTGAGCACCAGCCAGGACAGCACCACCACCGACAGCGCGATGATGACCAGCCACGGAATGCCGAACAGCGAACCGTTGCCGATGAAATCGAACGGCAGGTCCGAGTTGAACACCGTGGTGTCCTGGCCGAGCAGGCGGGCGACACCGCGCACCGCGGTCAGCGAACCCAGCGTGACGATGAAGGGCGGCAGCTTGATGTAGGCGATGAGCAGCCCGTTGATGAGGCCGAAGCCGAGGCCGACCAGAATGGCCGCCGGCACGCCGAGCAAACCCCAGTCCGGCACCAGCGACACCATCACCGCCACCATCGCCGATGCGGCGAGGATGGCGCCGACGGACAGGTCGATACCGCCGGTCAAGATGACGAAGGTCATGCCGGCCGCCAACACGATGTTGATCGACGACTGCTGGGTGACGATCAGAAGATTGGTCTCGGTCAGGAAGCGCGGGTTCAGGAACTGGAAGCCGGCCGCCAGCAGGATCAGCACCGGCAGCATGCCGAGGGCAGCGAAAGCCGTGCGCAAACGTCGGCTTGTGCCGGTGGCCTGGCCGCCTGCGCTGATCTCGGTCGCCTTGTCGGTCATTGCTGAGCCGCTCCTGTTGCAAGTTCCATGATTTTCTCCTGGCTTAGCGGTTCGCCTTGCGATGCCGTCACCTCGCCCGATATCGTACCGTCGCGCATCACCAGCACGCGGTCGGCGACGCCGATCACCTCGGGCAGTTCGCTGGAGATCATCAGGATGGCAATGCCCTGTTTGGCGAGATTGTCGATCAGCCGGTAGATTTCCGATTTCGCCCCGACATCGACGCCGCGGGTCGGCTCGTCCAGGATGACGACCTTCGGCTCGGTTTCGAGCAGGCGGGCGAGCAGCACCTTCTGCTGGTTGCCGCCCGACAGCGAGCCGGCATTGGCCTGCACCGAACTGGTGCGGATGGAGAGATCGGCAACAGCCTTGGAAGCGCGCCTTTCGGCGGTCGCGAAGTCGCGCAAGCCGCCGGCGCGCGAATCCCGCGCCAGCACGCCCATGCTGATGTTGTCGGAAATCGACATGTCGAGGAACAGGCCAAGTTCCTTGCGGTCCTCGGTCAGATAGGCGATGCCGGCATCGAGCGCCTCGCGCGGCGAGCCGATGGAGATCGTTTTGCCGTCGAGTTCCAGCGTGCCTGACACGCGCCTGTCGGCGCCGAAGATCAGCCGCGCAAGCTCGGTACGGCCGGAGCCGACCAGACCCGCCAGCGCCAGCACCTCGCCCTTGTGCAGGTCGAACGAACAGTTTTTCAGGAGACGGCCGTCGGACATGCCACGCACCGAGAGCGCCACCGCGCGCTTTTCGTCCGGCGGCCGATGATCCTTCTTGTAGAAAGCCGACAGATCGCGGCCGACCATCATCGACACCAGGCGCGAGGCGCTGAGGTCGGCACGC
>NZ_RZQY01000214.1:0-8806 GCF_003998575.1 Mesorhizobium sp. M7A.F.Ca.CA.001.10.2.1
GCGTGTTGGTGTAGCAGGTGAAGCGGTCATTGCCCTCGGGTGCCACCACGCAGCCGGTGGTCTCGGTCGGCGCATGTTCGATCGGCGAGGACTGGTAGCTCTCCTCCAATATGTGGTCGGCGCCGGCGAAGCCCGCCTCGACATCGCCGAAGCGCACCTTGCGGCACTCGCCGCTGTCGTAGAGATAATAATTCTGGCCGTGATATTCGTTGACCAGCGGTGCGCCGGGCTTCAGCGCCTCTTCCATATCGAAGACGGCCGGCAGCACCTCATAGTCGACCTTGACCTTGGCTGCGGCCTCTTGCGCGGCACGCTCGGTTTCGGCCAGCACCGCCACTACGGCCTCGCCCTTCCAGCGCACCTTGCCGTCGGCCAGTACGGTCTCGTCCTCCGGCCCGACCTGGATCAGGATCAGGATGGTGTAGACATTGTGCGGCACGTCCTTGGCGGTCAGAATTTTCACCACACCCGGATGCTTTTCCGCTTCCGACGTGTCGATCGAGCGGATGCGGGCATGGTGATGCGGGCTGCGCACCATCTTCAGGTGCAGCATGCCGGGGAAATTGCGGTCGGCGAAAAAGGCGGTCTTGCCGGTGACATGGCCGGGTGAATCGGAGCGCGGCCGAGGTTGGCCGATCTCGTGCAGATCATCTTTGCGGACATCGGCGAAGTAGTTCTTGCGCAGTTCCATTCTTTTGGACCCCTCAGGCCGCGTTCTGCGAATTGGCGCGGGCGGCAGTCAGCACCGCCTTGATGATCGGTTCGTAGCCGGTGCAACGGCAGATGTTGCCCGATAGCGCCTCGACCACCTCGTCGCGGCTGGGGTTGGGCGTATGATCGAGCAGCACCTTGGCCGCCATGATCATGCCCGGCGTGCAGAAGCCGCATTGCGTGGCGAAGGTGTCGAGGAAGGCGCGCTGCAGCGGGTGCAGCACGCCGCTTTCCGAAAGCCCTGAAGTCGTGCTGATGGCCGCCCCATTGCAGGTTTCGGCCAGCGTCAGGCAGGAGAGCCTGAGTTCGCCGTCTATGATGACCGAACAGGCGCCGCAGGTGCCTTGATGGCAGCCGCCTTTCGGCGAGGTGTCGCCGATCTTGTCGCGCAGCGCCTGGAGCAGCGTCGTGCCGCTGTCGATGAATTCGGCCTTTTCCGAGCCGTTGAGCGTGAATTGAACCGGAACCTTTGCCATGTTTTCCTCCCAGCGCGCCTGCCCAACCAGCGGACAGACGCGCGCCCCCGAACGAATATTAAGCGAGCAGCAACCGGCCGAGATGAACCGGCAGGACTTCGGCGCGATACCAGGCGCTGGCGATCGGGTCGGTGATGGGCGAGATGCCATCGCCGGCCGCGGCCAAGGCCGGCGCGATGCCGTCAGCGGTCAGCGTTCGGCCGATCAGCGCTTTTTCCGCCGCCCTGGCGCGCATTGGCCGATCCGCCATGCAGCCGAGCGCGATCCGCGCCGAGGTCACGGTGCCATCCGACGACAGTTCCAGAACGGCGGCTATGCTGAGCACAGAGACGCCCTTGGGCTTGACCCTCGACACTTTCAGGAAGCGGAAACTGTCGGCCTTCGGAAGCGTGAAGCTCACGGAAGTGACGACGGCGCGGCTGCCGTCCCGATTGGCCAGAAAAGTCTCGATCGGCGTTTGCCCGTCATCGGTGCCGACCGTCGCATCGAGCGCCAGCAGGGCAACGGCGAAATCGCCATAGGGGGCCGGGGCAAAAAGATTGCCGCCGATGGTCGCCATGTTGCGGATGGCCGGGCCGCCGACGGCGCGAGCGGCCTTGGCGAGCGTGCCGAGCTCCGGATGACTGGCGATCGCCGCCATCGTCACCGAAGCGCCGATGCGGACTTTGCCGCCGGCAACAGCGATGGTGGACAAAGACGGCTCGGTCGACCTGACAAGGCCGGAAACCGAAACATCGCCTTCATTGGCCGCGCGGACGACCAGCGTGCCGCCGCCGAGATAGCGTGTGCCCTGGGCTTTCAGTGCCGCGTTCGCGTCTTTCACCGTTGCAAAGGTCTGCAGTGCCAGCGCCATGGTTTGGCTCCTGTCAGCTCTGGCCGGCGAAATGGCTTTTCAGGGCGTTGAAGCCGCCCTGAAAGACATTCGCGCCCATGCCCTCGGCCAGCTTGTCTGCCTCCTCGGGCGCGGCGTCGAAGCTGGCGGTCCATTCGGCGTAGGTGCGGTCGCCATCGGTCACACGCCGCAGCTGCAGGGTCGCCTTGTGATTGGTCAGCGGTTGCGGCGTCTCGAGGATGGAGTAGCTGACCAGGAAATTCTGATCGGAGAAGTCGAGCAACTTTTCGCGCAGGCGGGCGCCGCTGGCGAGCTGGAAATTGCGCACGCAGCCGATCATGGTGGCATCCTTGCCGTCTTCAATGTGGCTCTCCACCATGCGCGGATGCCAGCCCGGCAGCCCGTTGAAGTCGCGTATGCGCGCCCAGACCTTTTCGACCGGCGCGTCGATGACGCTGGATATGGTGACTTTGGCCATTCAAATGTTCCCTTGCAAAAGCGATCCGGTGCAAGGGTAGGGCGGCCATTTCAGCGGCGCTTATCAATGCGTCTTGAGCGTGTATCAAGGAGTCTGAAAAACAGTCGACATTGACTAAACGAGGACAGGCTCAGGCAATCGCCCGCGCGGCCTCGCGGTAGAGCGTCGGCGGCACGCCGACATGGTCGCGGAAAAAACGCGAGAAATTGCCCTGCGTGGTGAAGCCGAGATTGCAGGCGACCGAGATCAGCGGCTCCCGCGACCATTGCAGCTGCCGCACCGCTTCCTCCATGCGCAGCGTGTTCCAGTAGACATTGGGCGTCAGATTGGTCTGTTCCTTGAACAAAGCGAAGAAATGCGGTCGCGACAGGCCGACGCTGCGCGCCACGTCGTCGAAGCAGATGCGCTCGCAGACATTGGCCTTCATCAGCTGGATTGCCTTGCGGACACGAAAATCCTGCATGGTGTTGATGCGGACACGGGCCTCCTGCGGCGCCGAGGCGTCGGCGGCGTCGAGCACGCTATCGATGAAACGCTCGATCTCGTAGTTGGCGATATCGTCGACGCTCTCATTGTCGCTGAGGTGGTCGAGCAGATTGGCGGCGGCCTGATGCAGCCACGGTTCCAGCGTGATCGCGGCTTGTGAAAACAGCGGTGCCGACGAAGGCAGGTCGCGGCGGCGCCGCGCCCAGTCGGGATCGATGTAGAAGGCTAGAAACAGACCGGGCGTCCCGTTTTGCGACAGAACATGGCTGTGCGGCTGGAAGGAGTTGATGCCGGCGGCCGTTCCAGGTCCAAGCCGGACGGTCTCGCGGCCGATGGTCATTTCGCCGGCCGTACCTTCCAGCCAGATGATCAGATGGGCCTCGACATGGGCATGGGTGACGAAGTCGCTTGCGACATTCAGGATAGATACATGTCCGAACCGGCCCCAGTAGAGCCTGATCGCTTCCGTCATGGGTATATCCTCCCGCAGACGACTGGCCTCCCTTCGTCTGCAACAGGGATTGTGCGGCTGAGTTCGGGGCCGCGTCAAGACGCGCGGGGGCGGCGAGGGCGAATGACGGCCGATGCGGCCGGATTTTCAGACTGAGCGATAGGTTTCCTCTCCTCCCACAAGGGAAGAACGCCCCTCAAACCGAAGCCGTCATGCCGCCATCGACATACAGTGTATGGCCGTTGACGAAAGACGATGCGTCGGACGCAAGGAACACGGCGGCGCCGATCAGCTCGTCGACAGCGCCCCAGCGTCCGGCGGGCGTGCGCTTTTCCAGCCAGGCGGAAAATTCCGGATTGTCGACCAGCGCCTGGTTCATCTCGGTGCGGAAATAGCCGGGCGCGATCGCATTGATCTGCAGGCCGTGTTTGGCCCAGTCGGCGCACATACCCCTTGTGAGGTTGCGGATCGCGCCCTTGGTCGCGGTGTATGGTGCGATGTTCGGCCTTGCCAGTTCGCTCTGCACCGAGCCGATGTTGATGATCTTGCCCTTGCCGCGCGGGATCATGTGGCGGGCGACCGCCTTGCCGACATGGAAGGCGCCCGACACATTGGTCTTGAACAGGCGCTCCCATTGCTCCTCGGGAAAGTCCTCGAGCGGGGCGCGGAACTGCACGCCGGCATTGTTGATGAGGATGTCGATGGCGCCGATCTCGGCCTCGATGCGGGCAATGTCCTCGTTGACCGCCTGAAAATCGGTGACGTCGAAGGTCGAGGTGTGCGCCTTGAAGCCGGCATTGCGCAGCTTTTCGACGGCACCGCCGATCCTGGCGGCGTCGCGGCCGTTCAGCACCACGCTTGCCCCATGTTCAGCCATGCCCCGAGCCAGCGCGAAGCCGATGCCCTGGCCGGAGCCAGTCACCAGCGCCAGCCGCCCCTCGAGGCTGAACAGGGAGTTGGCCATCAAACCGTCTTTTGTTTGACCATGATCTCCGGACAAACGGTTCCGTTTGTCCGAGAAAACCGGTTTCCACTTTTCGGGATCATGGTTCTAGTCACTGCGGCGGAAATTGCGGATGCGGTCGAACAGCACCGCCAGCAGGATGGCGCCGCCGATGAACACGCCTTGCCAGAAGGCATTGATGCCGAGCAGGCCGAGACTGTTGCGGATCACCTCGATCAGGGCCGCACCGACGATGGCGCCAAAGGCGGTGCCGACGCCGCCAGCCAGATTGGCGCCGCCGATGACGGTTGCGGCGATTACCTGCAGCTCCATGCCGGTGCCGAGATTGGTGGTGACGGCGCCCAGCCAGCCGGTCTGGATGATGCCGGCAATGCCGGCCGACAGCGCCGAGATCATGTAGACGGCAACCTTGATCTGGCGCACCGGAACGCCGGTCAGCGTTGCCGCGTGCTCGTTGCCGCCAATGGCAAAGATGTGGCGGCCGAACTTCGTCCAGCGCAGGATAAAGCCGGTGATCAGCGCCAGAAGGATCATGTAAAGCACCGGATTGGCGATGCCGAACACCCAGGCGCCGCCGCCCAATGACAGAAGCTTGGCGTGGTCCGGCCCGAACTGGAAGACGACGGTGTTGTTGGAGGCGACCATGGCGAGGCTGCGGGCGATCGACAGCATGCCGAGCGTCACCACAAAGGGTGGAAAGCCGAGATAGGCGATCAGCACGCCGTTGAAGGCGCCAATGGCGAGCGCGGTGGCAATGGAGGCCAGGATGCCGACCTCGATCGAGTAGCCGGCATGCATGGTGACGGCCAGCACCATTGACGACAGGCATAGTACCGAGCCAACCGACAGGTCGATGCCGCCGGTGATGATGACGAAAGTCATGCCGAGCGCGATAATGGCGACGAAGGTGATGTTGCGGGTGATGTTGTAGAGGTTCTTCGAGGTGGCGAAGGCGTCGGTGGCAAACGATAGGAACACGCAGGCAAGGATGACCGCGATCACCACCCAGAAGGTCTGGCTGGCAAACACTCTCGCGGCCAAGGATTGCTGCTTGTGTTCGATCGGCTGGTCAATTGTCAGTGCCATCGTCGACCTTCATCTGCTGCGTGGTGAAATTCGCTGAAATCAAACCTGTTCGATGGCGCCGGTGATCAGCCCGGTGACTTCCTCGGGCGAGCTCGACGCAATCGTCTTGTCGGCGACCTTGCGGCCGCGCCGCATGACGATGACGCGGTCGGCGACGGTGAAGACGTCAGGCATTCGGTGGCTGATCAGCACGACGGCGATGCCCTGATCGCGCAAATGGCGGATCAGGTTCAGCACTTCGGCGACCTGGCGCACCGAGATCGCCGCCGTCGGTTCGTCCATCAGCACGATCTTGGCCTGCGACAGCATGGTGCGGGCGATCGCCACCGCCTGGCGCTGGCCACCCGACATCTGCTTGACGAGGTCGCGCGGACGGGTTTCGGACTTCAATTCGGCAAAGAGCTGGCCGGCACGCTTGTACATCGAGGCATAGTCGAGGATGCGGAACGGCCCGACGCCGCGCCGCAGCTCGCGGCCGAGATAGACGTTGGCGGCGGCAGTCAGATTGTTGCAGAGCGCAAGGTCCTGGTGGACGATCTCGATGCCGTGCTGGCGGGCTTCCGCCGGCTTGTGCAGGATCAATTCCTTGCCGTCCATGTGCATGGTGCCATGGCTCGGGCGGAAATTGCCGGCGATCATCTTGACCAGCGTCGACTTGCCGGCGCCGTTGTCACCCATGAGGCCGACCACCTGTCCGGGCTCGATCGACAGCGAAACGTCGTTGACAGCCTGGATGGCGCCGAAATGCCTAGAGATGTTGGTGAGTTCGAGAACCGCCACCAGCCTTTGCCTCCCCGTGATTTGCGACCTGCCGCTGTTCCCGGCGTGGATGCCGACGCTGCTTAGGCCTCGCTCTCCCCGGCTCCTCCCGAAGACGGCGTTAGCGTTCTTTTACGCAAAAGCCGGCGCACGTCAATCAATTGTCGGACGAATTGGGCCAGGACTATTTTAAAAATCCGTTTTGTAGGACAAATAGCATTGACGTTGGCGCCAAGCCGATATTAGCTAAGCGTCGGAGGAGATTATGCCGATCCCCGCTGGCGGTTCGCCGGCCGGAATCGGCGGAGGTTTGACGGCCCAGCATCCGGCGACACCTGTGTGTGAGCTGATCTGAAGCCGAATCTGGAAATGCTTATCGATCTGTCCTGGCGACACGAGCGCTCGAAACGACCCTCGGTCATCACGCATCCGGTCGATCTGTATGGCGGGCACGCCGTGTCCGTTTGTTTCAAGGGAGGACTGACATGAGGAAGACACTTTTGCTCGCCGCCGTCGCCGCAATGGCGTTGGGTGCCGGGCCGGCTTTGGCCAAGAAACAGCTCGTCATTGTCGTGAAAGGTCTCGACAATCCGTTCTTCGAGGCCATCCACCAGGGCTGCGAGAAATGGAACAAGGAAAACGCCAGCTCGGAGTATGAATGCTTCTACACCGGTCCGGCGTCGACTTCGGACGAGGCCGGCGAGGCGCAGATCGTCCAGGACATGCTGAGCAAGGCCGACACGGTGGCGATGGCGATCTCGCCGTCCAACGCGCCGCTGATCGCGCAGACGATCAAGAGCGCCAATCCGACGATCCCGATCATGACGGTCGATGCCGATCTCAGCAAGGAAGACGCAGGTCTTCGCAAGACCTATCTCGGTACCGACAATTACCTGATGGGCAAGAAGATCGGCGAGTACATCAAGAAGGGCAAGCCGAATGGCGGCACGATCTGCACCATCGAAGGCAACCCGGCAGCCGACAACATCCTGCGCCGTGCGCAAGGCATGCGTGACGCACTGTCGGGCAAGGAAGGCCTTGCGGCACTTGCCGGTGAAGGTGGCTGGACCGAAGTTCCCGGCTGCCCGGTGTTCACCAATGACGATGGCGCCAAGGGCGTGCAGGCGATGACCGACATCCTCGCCGCCAACCCCAAGCTGGACGCTTTCGGCATCATGGGCGGCTGGCCGCTGTTCGGCGCGCCGCAGCCCTATCGCGATCTGTTCGGACCGCTCAAGGACCGGATCGCCAGCAACGACTTCGTCATCGGCGCCGCCGACACGATTGGCGACGAAGTGGCGATCGCGCGTGACGGCCTTGTGACTGCTCTTGTCGGTCAGCGTCCATTCGAAATGGGCTACAAGGCACCGTCGGTGATGATCGACCTGATCGAAGGCAAGCCCGTCGCCGATCCGGTGTTCACCGGCCTCGACGAATGCACCAAGGATACGGTCGACACCTGCATCCAGAAGTAGGTTCTCGATGACGGGGCGCCCGGTTGCGGGCGCCCCGTCATTCCTGAACGGAAGCGATAATTCCCGAACGGACGCAATGGTTGGGGCAACCGGCTCCGGCTTTGCCGCGTCCGTGATCTGGGTTTTTCGGCAACGAGATCGGCGCCCGTGCGGTTCGGACCAGTCCGGACGACAGACGGTCGACGCATTGGAACGTGGATGCCGGACGAGAAATCAAGCAAGCGAACCGACCCGGCCAAGCCACAAGCCAGCCGCAGCCCGGCTGTCATGCGCAAGGCCGGTGCCGCGCATTTTGCGGGAGCGAGCGTCCATGTTTCGCTGGCCGGCGAGATTGGCCTGCGGATCGTGCGTGGCGACTATCCGCCCGGTACCATCCTGCCCAACGAGTCCAGATGGGCCGAGATATTCAATGTCAGCCGTTCGGCGGTGCGCGAAGCCATCAAGATGCTGATGGCGAAAAGCCTGTTGGCCTCACGCCCCAAGATCGGCAGCTGGGTCGAGCCGAGGGAGCGCTGGAACCTGCTCGACCGCGACGTTCTGGCCTGGTACGCGACGGCGCCCGACCGCGAGGCGTTCCTGCGAACCGTGCAGGAGTTTCGTCATATCATCGAGCCGGAAGCGTCGGCCTTTGCCGCCATGCGGCGCAGCGACGAGCAAATGGCGGAAATCAGCCAGGCCTGCCGCGAAATGGGCGAGGCCTTGAGCCTGCAGGAGCGTATCCGCGCCGACACGCGCTTTCATCTGGCCATCCTGCGCGCTTCCGGCAACGACCTTCTGGTGCCGCTCGGCGTGCTGATCGAGTCGGCGCTCGACCATCTCTTCGCATTCACGACGCAGCAGGTCGCCGATCAGCGCCAGGCGCAGAAGCTGCATGAGGCGATCGAAAGGAACATCCGCCTGCAGCGCCCAGCCGCCGCGCGCAACGCCGTGCACAAGCTGCTTGCAGATACCGACGATGGGATAGGGCGGTGGAGGCGGTGATCGGCGCCAGCCTTGGGTAATCGGTCAAATGGTCTGCTTCTTCCCATCCTTCATCGGCATCAGGTCGACACCGTTCACCCCAGCGATATGCGTAGCCAGCATCGGCA
>NZ_RZQY01000215.1:0-8782 GCF_003998575.1 Mesorhizobium sp. M7A.F.Ca.CA.001.10.2.1
AACAGCAACATAGAGTCCCATGCCGATTGTTTCGGCAGGGATCCGGCTCGATATCCGCGTTGGTCTTCGCTGCCGGTGCGGTGGCGTTGTGGTCCACCAATGCCCTGGTCGGCAAATCCCTGCTGGCCAGCCAACCGGTTTCGCAGGTCCAGTTCCTGCAATTTGCAGGCGCAGCACTCGTCTTCGCCGCCATCCGATTGATGAGCCGCGAAAGAGTAGCACCGGTCACCGCCGGGGCGGCGCTCATCTCTCTCGCGATCGGCTTCATCGGCCTGGTCGGCACCATGGTGCTGCAATACATCGCCTTCGCTTCGATGCCGGTGATCGAGGCCAATCTGGTGGCCTACACCTGGCCGCTGATGGTCGCGGCGGCAGTCATTGCCTTGGAAAATCCGCGGCGTCCGGCACTGTTGGGTCTCGCCGCGGTGGTGGGCTTCATCGGCGTTGCACTGGTGATTTCGGGAGGGCGCAACCAATCCTGGTTCGAGGGCGATCTGGTCGGCTATCTCGCCGCATTCGGGTCAGCGCTGTGCATGGCCTTCTATTCGCTCATGGTGGGACGGGTGGCCACTCCAGCGGATCGCCTGTTGCTGCCATCGTCTTTGATTGGCGTCGCTTTGATGTTTCTGTGGTGCGCTCGCGACGGTTTCACCTGGCCCGTCGGCGCGGACCTGGCCCTCGGCCTTTATCTCGGCGCCGGTCCGATGGGCCTGGGCTACTATTTCTGGTCGCGCGCCTTGAAGCTTGAAGGCAGCGACAGGGTCGCGGTGGTCGCCTATCTCACGCCGATCGCCTCGACCCTGCTTTTGACCTTGTCCGGCGAACGGCTGACGGTGACGGCCATTGTCGGAGCCATCCTCGTCATCGGCAGTTGTGTCGCGGTCGGTGTGGAACGTTCGGAGGTCGAAAACCATGTTTGACGAGAATGAGCGTCTGGCCAATCAGGAAGCGCATTGGCTGATCGACGAATTCGGCGCCGAGGCACCGCTCTACGCCGCGATGAGGGCCGAAAAGGCGATAGAACAAAAGGATTTCGCGCGTTGCGCCCGCTGGAAGCGTATTCTGGAGATATTGGACGAAAGTCCTGCCGCTAAGTCTGCTGGTTCCAAGTATTAGATTTTCTAATTTGCACGGCGTCGATTTCGCATGAATGCTATTTTTGCCGATTCTTCATTCTTTTATGAGACTTGGCGGTCCGTTGGGGGACGCGGTTAAAGAGATACATCGACACAAGTCTTCGCTGGGGTGGAGGATTTTGTCGCAAATAAGGTGAAAGAATTGTCAAATATCGATGATAAGACCGTTATCGAGCTGACGGCCGATATTGTCTCGGCCTATGTAGGCAACAATCCGCTTCCTGCTGCCGGCCTGCCTGAGTTGATTGCCAGCGTCAGTGCTTCGGGTCGCAAGCTCGCTGGTGCAGTTGTCGCGGAAACTCCAAACCTGGTTCCGGCAGTCAATCCGAAGAAGTCGGTGTTTCCCGACTACATCATTTGCCTTGAGGACGGAAAGAAGTTCAAGTCGCTCAAGCGGCATCTGCGGACCGACTACGGCCTGAGCCCGGACGATTATCGGGCCAAATGGGGCTTGCCGCCGGACTATCCGATGGTTGCGCCAAACTACTCGGCGACGCGATCGGCGCTGGCAAAGTCGACGGGACTTGGCCGCAAGCCGGCAGCAGCGCCGGCCGCTGTCGCCAAGGCAACGAAGCGCAAGGCGACTGCCTGAGAGCAGGCAAGCCACTGTTCGGCTGCTTTGACGACGCCCTCGCTGGCGTCGTTTCGAGGCCTTGTGCGGCCAACTGGCCGGCAAGGCCTTGCGAAGCGTTGATGTCCGGTGCAAAAGCGCGGCCATGCTGATCATCAACGACCTATCGCTCCGCATGGCCGGACGCCTGCTTCTCGACCATGCTTCGCTGACCTTGCCGGCCGGCACCAAGGCCGGCCTTGTCGGCCGCAACGGTACCGGCAAGACGACGCTGTTCAAGGCCATCACCGGCGATTTCCCGTCCGAGACAGGCTCGATCAGCCTGCCGAAGAGCACCCGCATCGGCCAGGTGGCGCAGGAAGCGCCGGGCACCGAGGACGCGCTGATCGAGATCGTGCTCAAGGCCGATCTCGAACGCACGGCGCTGCTCGAAGAAGAAAAGACGGCGACCGATCCGCACCGCATCGCCGACATCCATATGCGGCTGGCCGATATCGACGCGCACTCAGCCGAATCCCGCGCCGCCACCATTCTCGCCGGCCTCGGCTTCGACGACGCTGCGCAACGGCGTCCGGCCTCGTCCTTCTCCGGCGGCTGGCGCATGCGCGTGGCGCTTGCTGCGGTGCTGTTTGCCGAGCCCGACCTGCTGCTGCTCGACGAGCCGACCAACTATCTCGATCTCGAAGGCACGCTGTGGCTGGAAAACTACGTTTCGAAATATCCGCACACCGTGCTTTTGATCTCGCACGACCGCGACCTGCTCAACCGCGCCGTCAATTCGATCGTCCACCTCGACCAGAAGAAGCTGACCTTCTGGCGCGGCGGCTACGACCAGTTCGAGCGTCAATATACAGAGCAGAAGGAATTGCAGGAGAAGGGCCGGGTCAAGCAGGAGGCCGCGCGCAAGCACATGGAATCCTTCGTCGAGCGGTTCCGCGCCAAGGCCTCCAAGGCGAGACAGGCGCAGTCGCGCATCAAGGCGCTGGAGAAGATGAAACCGATCGCGGCCCTCGTGAACGATTCGGTGCGGCCGTTCTCCTTCCCCGAGCCGGTGAAGACGGTGGCCTCGCCGATCGTGGCGCTGAACAACGTCAATGTCGGCTACACCGAGGGTCAGCCGATCCTCAAGAAGATGACGCTGCGCATCGACGCCGACGACCGCATCGCGCTGCTCGGCGCCAACGGCAACGGCAAGTCGACCTTCGCCAAATTGCTGTCCGGCCGGCTCAAGCAGGAGAGTGGCACCATGACGGTGGCGCCCGGGTTGAAGGTGGCGATCTTCGCCCAGCACCAGCTCGACGACCTCCGGCCGGACGAAAACGCCTACGAGCATGTCCGCCGGCTGATGCCGGAGGCCCCGGAATCGAAGGTGCGCGGCCGCGTCGCCCAGTTCGGCCTCACGACCGAGAAGATGAACACCGCCGCCAAGGATCTGTCGGGCGGCGAGAAGGCGCGGCTGCTGATGGGGCTGTCGGCCTTCGAGGGGCCAAACCTGTTCATCCTCGACGAACCGACAAACCATCTCGACATCGATAGCCGCGAATCGCTGATCCATGCGCTGAACGAGTTTCCCGGCGCCGTGATCCTGATCTCGCATGATCGCCATCTGCTGGAGGCAACCGCCGACCGCCTGTGGCTGGTCAAGGACGGCGCGGTCAACCCCTATGACGGCGATCTCGAGGACTACAAGACGCTGGTCACCGGCGTCTCCGGCGACCGCCGCGGCAAGCGCGAGGCCGACAAGGCGTCAAAAGCCGACCGCCGCCGCGATGCGGCGGCTCGCCGCGCTGCCTTCGAGCCGCTGGCCAAGGAGATCCGCGCCACCGAAGCGCTGATGGACCGCATTCGCAAGCGCATCGACGGCATTGAGGACGAACTGTCCAATCCGGCGGTCTACGAGAAGGATCCCTCGACGGCGACACGGCTGGCGAAGGAGCGCTCGCAACTGGCCCAGACGCTGGCCGGCCACGAGGAAAAGTGGCTGACCATGTCGGCAGAGTATGAGGAAGGCACGGCGGAGTGATTACCCTCCCCCTTGTGGGGAGGGTCGATCCGCGAAGCGGAGCGGGGTGGGGGTCTGCGCCACACCCCACCCCGGCGTTACACGCCGACCCTCCCCATCAAGGGGAGGGTAAGATCTGGCCCTACACGCCGCGTCCGGAACCGGTTAACCTCGCCCCATGAACCAACACGCCAAGCTTCGCATCGGCCATTCGGCCTGTCCGCATGATTGCCCCTCGACCTGCGCGCTCGAGGTCGAGCTGCTCGACGACAATCGCATCGGCCGCGTCCATGGCGCCAAGTCCAACAGCTACACGGCCGGTGTCGTCTGCGCCAAGGTTGCCCGCTATGCCGACCGCGTCCATCATCCCGACCGTTTGCTGAAGCCGCTGATCCGCGCCGGTTCCAAGGGCGACGGCGCCTGGAAAGAAGCAAGCTGGGAGGCGGCGCTCGACCTCGTCGCCGAAAAATTCATCGCGGCCGAGGAGAAATACGGCTCGGAGACGGTCTGGCCCTATTATTATGCCGGCACGATGGGGCTGGTGCAGCGCGACGGCATCGACCGGCTGCGCCACGCCAAGAAATACTCCGGCTTTTTCGGTTCGATCTGCACCAATCTCGCCTGGACCGGCTGGATGATGGGCGCCGGCGCCTTGCGCGGGCCGGACCCGCGCGAGATGGCGAAATCCGATTGCGTGGTGATCTGGGGCACCAATGTGGTGGTGACGCAGGTCAACGTCATGACGCACGCCATCAAGGCGCGCAAGGAGCGCGGCGCGAAGATCGTCGTCATCGACGTCTATGAGAATGCGACGATGAAGCAGGCCGATCTTGGCCTGGTGTTGAAGCCGGGCACCGATGGCGCGCTGGCCTGCGCGGTCATGCATATGCTGTTCAAGGAAGGCATGGCCGACCGCGCCTATCTCTCGAAATACACTGACGATCCGAGAGGACTGGAAGCGCATCTCAAGACGCGCACGCCGGACTGGGCGGCCGGGATCACCGGCCTGACGGTCGCCGAGATCGAGGCCTTCGCCCGCCTCGTCGGCACGACGAAAAAGACCTATTTCCGCCTCGGCTACGGCTTCGCGCGCCAGCGCAATGGCGCCGTCAACATGCATGCAGCGTCCTGCATCGCGGCTGTCACCGGCAGCTGGCAATATGAGGGCGGCGGCGCCTTCCATTCCAACTCCGGCATCTTCAAGCTCAACCAGGAAGTTCTGGAAGGCACCAGGATGCGCGATCCCTCGATCCGCCATCTCGACCATTCGCGCATCGGCCCGGTGCTGACCGGAGCCAGCGACGCGCTTTATGGCGGCCCGCCCGTGACGGCGATGCTGATCCAGAACACCAACCCGGTAAATGTCGCGCCGGAGCAGCGGCTGGTGAAACAGGGTTTTGTGCGCGACGACCTGTTCTCTTGCGTGCATGAGCAATTCATGACCGACACGGCCAAGCTTGCCGATGTCGTTCTGCCGGCGACGATGTTCCTCGAGCACGACGACGTCTACAAGGGCGGCGGCAACCAGCACATCACGCTCGGCCCCAAGCTGATCGAGCCGCCGGAGGGGCCGCGCACCAACCATTTCGTCATCGAGCAATTGGCTGATCGCCTCGGCGTCGCCGATCGCCCGGGCTTCGGCATGACCGAGCAGCAGCATATCGACATCATCCTGGGCAAGCGCGGGCTGGGTAGTTTCGAAAGCTTGAAGGAAGACAAGTGGGTCGACCTGCAGCCGGACTTCGACACCGCGCATTTCATCAAGGGGTTCGGCCACGCCGACGGAAAATTCCGTTTCCGCGCCGACTGGACCGGGCAGGCGGCCCCCAACCGGCCGCCGAAAAGCATGGGCCTGTTCGGCCCGGTGGCGCTTCTGCCGGAATTTCCCGACCATGTCGACTTGATCGAGGTCGCCGACGAAGCGCATCCGTTCCGGCTGACGACGTCGCCGGCGCGCAATTTTCTCAACTCGACCTTTTCGGAAACGCCGGTGTCGAAGGCCAAGGAGGGCCGCCCGGAACTGCTTCTGCATCCCGACGATGCCGCAGCCCTTGGGTTGGCCGACGGCGATCGCGTCGAGGTCGGCAACACGCGCGGCGAAGTCGTGCTGCATGCAAAGCTGTTTGACGGGATCAAGCGCGGCGTGGTGATCGCCGAAGGCATCTGGCCAAACAGCGCCCATGAGCGCGGCGAAGGCATCAACGTTCTGACCGGCGCCGATGCGCCGGCGCCCTATGGCGGTGCTGCCTTCCACGACAACAAGGTCTGGCTGCGCGCGGCAGGCTGAGGTCGGCGAGAACTCCGCTCGTCTCGCGCCAGATCAGACCGTGCAGGATTTTTCGGCCGCCTGACGCTAGCCGGGTAAGGGCACCGTCAGCCCGACCTTGACCCGGTCCATCGCAACAAAAGTTCGGAACTTGCGGACATTGTTGCTGTCGAAGAACAGTTTTCGCGTCAGCGCCTCATAGGCGGCCATGTCGGCCACGGTGATGACCAGGATGAAATCGGCCTCGCCGGTGACATAGTAGCATTGCTGAACCTCGGGGGTTGCCGAGAATTGCCGCTTGGCCGCGTCGATCAGTTCGGCACGTTCGCTCTCGAGTTCCACCTCGACGAAGATGGTGATCGGCTGGCCGACGGCTGCCGGCTCGACGACCGCGACATTGCCGGCGATGACGCCGGTCTGCTCCATGCGCTTGATGCGGCGCTGCACCGCCGGCGCCGACAGGTTCACCGCCTCGCCGATCAGCCGCTGCGGCGTCGTGTTGTCGCGCTGCAGGATGGCAAGGATGGCGAGATCGAAACTGTCGAGCATGGGTGGCGATACAGGCAATGGAGAGGTCCTCGGCGAAACAAACTTGCATTTGGGAGGCCATATTGCAGCGCCCTTTGCACCGATCCTGCAATATATTCTCGCCGAACGCCAAGGAGGCCCGCCAGTGTTCCTGCTCAACCGCAATACTCTGCATCGCCTGCCACTCGATCCGGCCGATGCCGAAATCCTCGGCATGGCCGGCGCTGACACGGTCGAGCGTTTTCTTTCCCATCGCGACAATCACCTGATGACGCCACTGCATGCGCTTCCGGCGTTTGCCAGCGAGCTCGGAATTAGCGCTATCCATATCAAGGATGAAGGCTTTCGCCTCGGCCTCGGCAGCTTCAAGGCTCTGGGCGGCGCTTATGCCGTCTTCCGCCTGGTGCTGGAGGAGGCAGGCAACCGGCTGGGCCGGCCCGTCGATATGGCCGATCTCAATCGGCCTGATGTACGGGCCGTCACTGCTGCGATGACATTTGCCTGTGCGACCGACGGCAATCATGGCCGCTCCGTTGCGCAAGGCGCGCAACTCGTCGGCGCGCGGGCGGCGATCTTCGTCCACGCCGGCGTCAGCGAGGAGCGCATAGCGGCGATCGCCCGCTATGGTGCCGAGATGATCCGCGTCGACGGCAACTATGATGATTCGGTCAGGCAGGCCGCCCAGGTTTCGGCCGAGAAGGGCTGGACCGTCGTGTCCGACACCTCATGGCCGGGCTATGAACGGATTCCTAGCCTGGTCATGCAGGGCTATACGGCGATCGTGCGCGAAGCGCTGCGTCAGTTCCCTCGGACACCAACCCACGTCTTTGTGCAGGCTGGTGTCGGTGGCATTGCCGCCGCGCTGGCCGGTCATCTCGCCATCGTGCTCGGTGACGCCAGGCCGACCTTCATCGTGGTCGAGCCGGCGCGTGCAGCCTGTGTTTTTGCAGCCGCCCAGGCCGGGCACCCGGTCAAGGTCGCGCATTGCCGGCCGACGGTGATGGCCATGCTTGAATGCTACGAGGTCTCCCCGGTCGCCTGGCGGGTGCTGGCGCGCGCCGCCGATGCCTTCATGACGGTGGATGAGGCTGACGCCATCGCGGTGATGCGGCGGCTGGCCCGGCCGGCCGCCGGCGATCCGGTGATCGTCGCCGGCGAAAGCGGCGGTGTTGGTCTTGCCGGGCTGATCCGGGCGATGGCTGACAACCCGACCGAGCTTGGACTGGACGGCAAATCGCGGGTGCTGGTGATCAACACCGAAGGTGCCACCGACCCGCATCGCTATGCCGAGCTGATCGGCATGAGCCCGGCCGATGTGCTGGAAGGCAAGAGAAAAGCCGAGGCAACGGCATGATCGCCATCGATGCACAGCGCCTGCTTGGCCGTATCCGCGAACTCGGTGCCGTCGGTCGCGACGGCGAGGACAGGCTGATCCGGCTGGCCGCCTCCGACACCGACAAGCAGGGCCGCGATCTCTTCGTCGGCTGGCTGCGGCAGGCCGGACTCGATGTCGCCATCGACCGGGTCGGCAATATTTTCGGCACCTGGCAAAGCCCGGACAACAGGGAGCAGGCGCCGCTGCTCATCGGCTCGCATATCGACACCGTCATCGATGCCGGCATCTATGACGGCTGCTACGGGGTGCTTGCCGGGCTGGAAGTGATCGAGACGCTCAAGGCGACAGGCTTTTCGCCGTCGCGCCCGATCGCGGTCGCCGCTTTCACCAATGAGGAGGGCGTACGCTACACGCCCGACATGATGGGCTCGCTGGTCCACGCCGGCGGCATCGATGCCGAAACGGTGCTGGCGGCCGTCGGCACGGACGGCAGCGTGCTGGGGCAGGAACTCGCCCGCATCGGCTATGCCGGCGACCGGGAGCCCGGCTTCCTCAAGCCGCACGCCTATCTCGAACTGCACATCGAACAGGGGCCGGTGCTGGAACGCGAAGGTTTGCCGATCGGCGCGGTGGAGAATCTGCAGGGCATCTCCTGGCAGCGTATCACCATAGAGGGCGTCGCCAATCATGCCGGCACCACGCCGATGTCGATGCGCAACGATGCCGGCCACGCCGCCGCCCGGACCATCACCTTCCTGCTCGACCGGATCAAAGCCTCGAACGCGCCGACGGTGGCGACCGTGGGTACGATCCGCTTCGAGCCGAATGCCATCAACGTCATTCCCTCGCGCGCCGTCTTCACCATCGATCTGCGCGACCCCGACGAACAGCGCCTGCAGGCGGAGGAGGCGGCGCTGGCCGCGTATCTCGAGCAGCGTGCCAC
>NZ_RZQY01000216.1:0-8758 GCF_003998575.1 Mesorhizobium sp. M7A.F.Ca.CA.001.10.2.1
TTCGTCCGGCGCCGCCGCCTGGCGCATGACGATCGCCAGATCGAGGCCGCCAGACTGCAGCGCCTGCGCCAGTTCGGCGGAGCGGCCGACCCGCAGTTCGATCCTGACGCGCGGATGACTGACGGCGAAGGCACGCAGCAGATCCGGCAGGCCGCTGTCGGCGAAATCCTGCGTAGTGCCGATGGCGACGCGTCCGGCAGCGCGCGCGCCCTTGAGCGCCAGCCAGGCCTCGCGATGGGCGGCAAGGATCCGCCTGGCATGGCCGACGAGGTCTTCGCCTGCAGGGGTCAAGCCGCGCCCTCGCCCTTGCGGCGCCAGCAGCGGCTCGCCGACGATTTCTTCCAGCCGCTGCATCTGGGTGGTCACCGCCGAGGGCGAACGGCCGACGCTTGCAGCCGCCTGGGCCAGCGAGCCGCTGTCGACGAAAGCAAGGAAGGTTCGGAGCAGATCGGGATCCAGCGTTTCCATACTTCGATATTATCGAAGCTTCAGTTAAAAACAATTCGATTTTTTTGATCTAAAGGTGGTGGCATGGTTGTTTCAACGGCGATCGGACGCCGCTCAAGCCAAGGAGAAGAAAATGCCCATTATCAACATCAGCGTCACCGGCAAGCCTGACGCGGCGCTTTCCGCTCGCATCGCAGAGGAGGCTACCGAAATCACCGCCACGCAGCTGCGCAAGGATCCGACGATCACGGCAGTTGCCGTGTCCTATGTCGATCCGCAGCACTGGTTCGCCGGCGGCAAGTCGCTGGCCGAGCACGGCACCAACACGTTCTGGCTTGATATCAAGGTGGTCGACGGCACCAACACCAAGCTTGAGCTGGAGGCCTATCTGAAGGCGATCTTCGCGGCCTTCGGCCGTCTGCTGGGCGGCGTGCACGAGGAGAGCTACGCCTTCGTACATGAAGTGCCGGCAGCCGCTTACGGCTATGGCGGCAAGACGCAGGAATTTCGTTTCATCAGTGGACGGCTGCAGGCGGCATGACAAGCAGCTTCCCGCACCAGGGAAGCAAAAGCTCCGCATTGACCTTCCTCCCACATCGTCTAGGTTCTGGCCGAAGCGGCCGCAAAAGAGCCGAGATGCTAAGAATGTTGGGAGAGACGCGGCATGGTCCTGACACTGGCGCTGCTTGCGGGTCTTGTTCTGGCCTGGCTGCTGATCGGCGTGGTGGAAATATTCCGCCTCGGCCTGCGCTTTACCCAGGCGCTGCTCTATGTGCCGTTCAAGCTCGCCTACCGGATCGCCGACAGCCGTATCAGGATCGCCCGCCAGGCGCAGGCTCCAGTCATCTACGTCATCTCGCATCAATCGCGCTTCGAACCGGCGCTGATGCTGTCGCTGCTGCCGGAAGACACACTGCACATACTCGACGAGGCCTCGGCGCGCTCGCCGTGGCTTGAACTTTGGCGCGAGCTTGGCCGTACCATCGCTTTCAACGCCGAACATCTCTTCGTCAGCCGCCGGCTGGTGCGCGTGCTGAGGGGCAAGGGCCGGCTCGCCGTCTATCTGCCGGATGCGGTCGAGCCTGACGTCAAGATGTTTCGGTTGTTTCGTGCCGTCACCCGCATCGCCATGCAGGCCGATGCCAAGATCGTGCCGATCTTCGTCGGCGGCGCGCGCGGCCTGCCGGTGTCGCTGACACCCGCGGACAAGGCGCCACGACACTGGTTTCCGCAGCTGTCGATCAGCGTGCTGGAACCTATGACCATCGCCGAACTGGTGGCGCGGAACCCCGATCAGGCCTCGAACACCAACGCGCTGTTCGACCGTGTCGCCGAGGCGCGGCTCTTCGGCACCAACCTCGATCGTGGCCTGTTCCTGGCCATGCGCGATGCCGCCGACCGCGTCGGCGCTTCGCATACCATCATCGAGGACGTGATCTCCGGGGCGCTGACCTACCGCAAGCTGTTCATCGGCGCCCGCGTCCTGGGCAGGCGCTTTGAGGCGGTGACGGCTCCGGGCGAGGCGGTCGGCGTGATGCTGCCCAATGCCAACGGCGTCGTGCTGTCGCTCACCGGCCTTCTGTCGGCCGGCCGGGTGGCGGCGATGATCAACTATACGGCCGGACCGGCGAGCGTCACCGCGGCCGTGCGCACGGCGGTGATAAGGACCGTGATTTCCTCCCGCGCATTCGTCGAGAAGGCCGATCTGGCCGATATCGTCGCGGCGGTCGAAAAAGGCGGCGCCAAGCTGCTGTGGCTGGAGGATGTGCGGGAGAGCGTTACCGCGCTGGACAAGCTTGCCGCCGCTCTGCTGTGGCGCTGGCCGCTGCAGCGGCAGGATGCGGCCAAGCCGGCCGTGATTCTGTTTACTTCGGGCTCGGAAGGCACGCCGAAGGCGGTCGTGCTGTCGCACAAGAACCTGTACGCCAACGCCATGCAGGCCGAGGCGCGGATCACCATCTCGCCGGCCGACATCCTGCTCAACGTGCTGCCGGTGTTCCACTCCTTCGGCCTGACGGGCGGCACCATCCTGCCGCTGGTCACCGGGGTAAAGCTGTTCCTCTACCCCTCGCCGCTGCACTACAAGATCATCCCCGAGGTGGCGCGCAAGGTGAAGCCGACCATTATGTTCGGCACCGACACGTTCCTCGCCAACTATGCGCGCACCGCCAAGGACGGCGATTTTTCCAGCCTGCGCTTCGTCGTCGCCGGCGCCGAGGCGGTGAAGCCGGAAACCCGCCGCGTCTATCGCGAGCGCTTCCAGGCCGAGATCATCGAAGGTTTCGGGCTGACCGAGGCGGCACCGGTGGTTGCCGTCAACACGGCAATCCATGGCCGCGACGGCACGGTCGGCCGGCTGCTGCCTGCCATGCGCATGAAGCTGGAGCCGGTCGAGGGCATCTCCGACGCCGGCCAATTGTGGCTCGACGGGCCGAACCTGATGATGGGCTACATGACGTCGGACCGCCCCGGTGAGTTGCAGCCGCTGACCGGCTGGCACGATACCGGCGACATCGTCGCCGTCGACCGCGAGGGCTTCATCACCATTCGCGGCCGCGCCAAGCGCTTCGCCAAGATCGCCGGCGAGATGGTGTCGCTGGGGGCGGTCGAGATGCTGGTGCAGTCGCTGTGGCCGGAGGAGCGCCACGCGGCTGTGGCGGTGCCGGACAAGAGACGCGGCGAGCGCATCGTGCTGGTCACCACCGCCGACGATGCCAATCCCGACGAGCTGCGCAAATTCGGCAAACAGGCGGGCGCCGCCGAACTGATGGTGCCGAACGACATCGTCAAGGTGGAGGAAATCCCGGTGCTGGGTTCCGGCAAGACCGACTATGTGTCGACGAGGAAATTGGCGATCGACAGGCTGGGGCTCGGCGTCGCGGCCTGAGTCAGATCAAGCACTTCTGCGAATTTTCTAACCTATATCGGAGGGCGGCACTTTCTCGCCCTCGCGCTTGGCGCGCTTCGAATAGGCGCGCACGCTGAATGGCAGGAAGATCAGGTAGCCGGCGACCGAGGCGGTCAGCGTGTACCAGGGATAGGTCATCAGCAGGAGCACGTAGAGTACGACACCGAGGATGATCGGCAACACCCTGTCGCCCGGGATCCTTAGGCTCTTGCCGGAATAGACCGGCAGCCGGCTGACCAGCAGGAAGGCGACCAGGATGGTGAAGCCGGTGGCGACGAAGGCGGCGGGGCGACTGGGCTCCAGCCCTGTGCGCAGGAAATAGAGATAGAGCGGCAGCATCACCAGCACGGCGCCCGCCGGCGCCGGCACGCCGACGAAATATTCGGACTGCCATATGGGGCGATCGCCCTTCTCGTCGTCGAGCACGTTGAAACGGGCGAGGCGCAACCCGCAGGCGATGGCGAACAGCAGTGCCGCGATCCAGCCCGGCGAGCCGGCGCGGTCGAGCAGGAAGGCATAGAGCACCAGAGCCGGCGCCACGCCGAAATTGACGATGTCGGCCAGCGAATCCATCTGAGCGCCGAATTTGGAGGTCGCCTTCAACATCCGCGCCAGACGGCCGTCGATGCCGTCGAGGAAGGCGGCAAGCAGCACCATCACCACCGCCGGCTCGAAGCGGCCTTCGAAGCCGAAGCGGATGCCGGACAGGCCGGCGCAGATGGCGAGCACGGTGACCAGATTGGGCAGCACCATGCGCATCGGGATTTCGCGGATGCGCGGACCGCCGCTGGCATGGGCCTCGAACTTTTTGTATTGCGTGCCCACCGGTCAGGAAACCCGAACAAGAGGCGTGCCGGCAACACCGCCGAATTCGGCCAGCACGGTTTCGCCGCCAACCGCCGTCTGGCCGACGGCAACGCGCGGCGTGGCGGTCAGGGGCAGGAACACATCGACACGCGAGCCGAAGCGGATCAGGCCGAAACGCTCGCCAGTGCCGATTGAGCCGCCGGCCTCGGCCCAACAGACGATGCGGCGCGCCACCAGGCCGGCGATCTGGACGGCCGCGACCGTGCCGTTGGGGCTCTCGATGACCAGGCCGTTGCGCTCGTTCTCGGTGCTTGCCTTGTCGAGTTCGGCATTGAGGAATTTGCCCGGCCGGTGCTCGATTTTCGCAATACGGCCGCGCACCGGGGCGCGGTTCACGTGGCAGGAGAAGACGTTCATGAACACCGAGATCCGGGTCATCTCTGCATTGCCGAGGCCGAGTTCGCGCGGCGGCACGGCGGGTCCGACCGCCGAGATGATGCCGTCGGCGGGGCTGACCACCAGGCGGTCATCGACCGGCGTGACGCGCTCGGGATCGCGGAAGAAATAAACGCACCAGGCCGTCAGGATCAGACCGATCCAGAACAGGATCGAGGAGAAATAGCCGAGGAAAAGCGTCGCCGCGCCAAAGGCCGCGATGAAGGGATAGCCTTCGCGATGGATCGGTACGAATGCGTTCTTGACCGTATCGACAAGGCTCATCGGGTGTAAACGGGCTCCGTTTCAGGTGGGGCCTCAATAGCCGAAAGCCCCCCTCGCCGCAACGCAACAATGGGGAATGCCATATTCAGCGTCGAAGCGCCGGCACCTGGCATCGGTTTGCCGTAACGGCTTTTCTAAAGCCCCGGAACCCGCTGATAGTTGGCGATGTCGGCGCGCACGCCGAGCCGGGCGATCGTCTCGTGCGGGTTGAAAGCGATGCGCTCGTGCGCGGCCTTGACGATCGGCACGACGTTGTCGATGGCTGCCTGGCTTTCCCATTCGACGATGGTCACAAGGTTGAACTCGCCCGGCCCTGAGAATTGCTCGAGCAGGAAATCCTGCACGAACCCCTGCTGCAGGCGCAGCAATTCATGCGTTGTCCTGACCTTGGCGAGTATCTCCTCGCGGGCGGCGGCAGGCACGACGAACTTGTCCACCCTGAACACGCTGCGGCCGTCAACGCTCTGATTTGTCTTGCTCATTTCGATTTCTCCGTTCCTGGATCATGGTGTTTTTTGGGCTCCAGGAACGGCCTACAATCTCAACTTATGTTGAGGTCAAGCGCAAAAATCAGGTCATGCGCCGAACTTTCAATTCACCTCCGACGTTCGCCGACGAACGACAACGCCAAGCTCGTCGCCCTCGCGGGCGATGCGTAGGCGCTCCTCGGCCTCGGTCGCCTCGCGCTGGCGGTCCCACATCGAGGCGTAGAGGCCATGCTTGCGCATCAGCTCGGCATGGGTGCCGCGCTCGGCGATCTGGCCGTCCTGCAGCACGATGATCTCATCGGCCGTGATTACCGTCGACAGGCGGTGGGCGATGACGATGGTGGTGCGGCCACGGCTGACCAGATCGAGCGCGGCCTGGATCTCCTGCTCGGTGTGACTGTCGAGCGCCGAGGTCGCTTCGTCGAGCATCAGGATCGGCGGCGCCTTCAGGATGGTGCGGGCGATCGCCACGCGCTGCTTTTCGCCGCCCGAAAGCTTCAGCCCGCGTTCGCCGACCATCGACTTGTAGCCGTCAGGCAATCGCTCGATGAACGGACCGATCTGGGCTAGTTCAGCGGCTTTCTGCATGTCCTCCTCGCTGGCTCCGATGCGGCCGTAGCGGATGTTGTAGGCGATGGTGTCGTTGAACAGCACGGTGTCCTGCGGCACCATGCCGATCGCGCCACGCAGGCTCTCCTGCGTCACGTCCCTGATATCCTGGCCGTCGATCAACACCTGGCCGGACTGAACGTCGTAAAAGCGGAACAGAAGCCGCGAGATGGTCGATTTGCCGGCACCCGAAGGCCCGACAATGGCGACGGTCTTGCCGGCCGGCACCTCGAAGCTGATGCCCTTCAGGATCTTGCGGTTCGGGTCATAGGAAAAATGCACGTCGCGGAACTCGACCTTGCCGGCGCTCACGGCGAGCGGCCTGGCATCCGGCTTGTCGACGATCTCCTGCGGCACATCCAGAAGGTCGAACATCTGCTCGATGTCGGTCAGCCCCTGGCGGATTTCGCGGTAGATGAAGCCGATGAAATTGAGCGGCACCGACAGCTGCATCAGCATGGCGTTGATGAAGACGAAGTCACCGACCGTCTGCGTGCCGGCCTGCACTTCAAGCGCCGACATGCACATGACGATGACGGTGCCGAGGCCGAAGATGATGCCCTGGCCGAAATTCAGCCAGCCGAGCGAGGTCCAGATGCGCGTCGCGGCGACCTCGTAGCGTGCCATGGAGCGGTCGAAGCGCTCGGCTTCCATGCTTTCGTTGTTGAAATATTTGACCGTTTCGTAATTGAGCAGCGAGTCGATCGCCTTGGTGTTGGCGTCGGTGTCGCTGTCGTTCATGTCGCGGCGGATCGAGATGCGCCAGTCGCTGGCGCGCACCGTGAACCAGACATAGACCCAGACGGTGACCGCGACGACGACCACATATTTCCAGCCATAGGTGTAGGCGAAGATGCCGGTGGTCAGCGCGAATTCGAGGATGGTCGGCGCCGTGTTGAGCATGATGAAGCGCACGATCGTCTCGATGCCCTTGGTGCCGCGCTCGATGATGCGCGACAGGCCGCCGGTGCGACGCTCCAAGTGGAAGCGCAGCGATAGTTGGTGCATGTGAACGAAGGTGCGGAAGGCGAGCTGGCGCACCGCGTATTGGCCGACGCGTGCAAACAGCGCGTCGCGCAGCTGATTGAAGCCAAGCTGCACCAGGCGCACGACATTGTAGGCGACGACCAGCATGACCGGCGCCAGCAGAAATGTCGGCAGCGGTGGCACCGATTTGGAGTCGCCGGCCAGCGCGTCCGTTGCCCATTTGAAGAAATAGGGACCGGCGACCAGCGTCAGCTTGGCGACGACGAGCAACAGCGTCGCCCAGGTGACCCGGGCTCTCAGATCGGCGCGATCCGCCGGCCACATATAGGGCCACAAATTGAGCAGCGTCTTGAAGGTCGAGGAGTCGGAGACGGTTTTTTCGGCCATTTTTGGCGCCTTCTTCTTATTTTCAGCGGCCGGAGCAGCAGGAATTGACGAGGGCGGCCACCGATGCAGAAACATCGGCGAGCGCGGCACGGTCGATCGCATAGCGCGAACGCTGGCGATCGGGCTCGAAGCGAACCAGCCCGGCTTCGACCAGTATTTTCAGATGTTGTGACACGGTGGACTGCGCCAGATCGAACCGATCGACGACTTCGCGGCAGTAGCAGGAGTTGCTTGCGGACAAGTATTTCAGGATTTCGATCCGAGCCGGGTGCGAAAGTGCTGCCAGCCGGGTGGCAACGGCTCGGCTGTCCGGGGTGCAGCCAGGTGCGTTTGTTTCCATAAGGGAATCAGTCATCGTCCATCGGCGATAGACGATGAGCAGGTCTGCGGCAAGCTACCCCGATGGGTAGAGCGACCTAATCTCCCCCCTTGAGGGGGAGATGTCACCAAAGGTGACAGAGGGGGTCGGTGCGTCCTGACGCGACGTCGTTTGGAGAAAAGAGAAGGTCGGCGCTTCACGCGCGACGACCCCTCTGGCCTGCCACCTCCCCCTCAAGGAGGGAGATTGGCCAATCGCCAACCCTACTGCGTCTTGGCCGGCGCTGTCGTTGCCTGCTCGCCCATCGCCTTGAGGTCGGCGGCTTCGCCTTCCTTCGACTTTTCCGGGACCTTGAACACCTGCCCCGGCCAGATGCGGTCGGGATCGCTGATCTGGTCTTGGTTGGCGAGGTAGATGGTCGAGAAGCGCACGCCATGGCCATAGACGCGCCGCGAGATCCGCCACAGCGTGTCGTTGCGGCGGATGATGACGGCGCCGTCGGCATGTTCAAGCTTGGGCGCCACGGTCTCGGGCACGTCGCTCGGCGGCGTCGCCTCCGCCACAACGGCCGGAGCCTCGGTGGCGGGAGCAGGCGTGGTGGCCGGAGCCGTCCCGGCCGCGGCCGGCGCCTCGGCGGCGGCAGGTGCGGCCGGCTTGGGCTGAACGGGCTTCGGCGCCGAGGGTGCCACGGCGGCGACCGCTTCGCCCGGCTCGCGCTCGAACGGCACGGCTGCGCGGGCCACAACTGTCACACCGTCGGTATCGAGGCCGTCGACACGTATTGTGTAGCTGCCGACCGGAATGTCGCGCGCCGCCTCGACCAGGAAATGACCATCCGTCGACGTTTGCGCATCACCGAGCAGGATGTCGTTGGCATAGGCGCGCACCTTGCGGCCGGCATCGGCGAGACCGGCGACAAAGATCTTGCTGCCGTCGATCTCGACCGCCTCGACGACGATCTTGGGCTCGGTCACGCCTGCAACGGGCGGCGTCGCCGGCGCAGGAGCCGGTGCTGCTTCCACCACGGCAGGTGCTGGGGCGGCTGGTGCCGGAGCAGTTGCGGGCGCTTCGGCTGCGGGAGCAGCC
>NZ_RZQY01000217.1:0-8745 GCF_003998575.1 Mesorhizobium sp. M7A.F.Ca.CA.001.10.2.1
GTGTTGGCGCGCGCAGCGACGAACCAGTCGACGAAGAAGCGGTGCAGGTCGATGATTTCGGCGCTGGCGCGTGAAAACAGGGAGGGCTCGTCGCTCATTTCTTCCCCGCATTGAGGTTGTAGTGCATGATCGAGCCGTGACGGCCGTGACGGTCGCGCTCCAGCGTGTAGACGTCGCCCTCGAGACCGGTGCCTTGCGCGATGACAGCGGCAATCCGCGCCCGGTCTTCGGCGTCGAGCGCAACGTCCATGATCTTTGCATTGGCCAGCGCATGCGCCTGGTTGCGGGCGCCGACGATGACGGCCGCCACTTGCGGCTGCTCCAGCACCCAGGCGCTGGCGATGGTGGCGATGTCGACGCCGTGGCGGTCGCCAACGGCCTTCAGCGCCTGAAGCAGGTGCTGGAAAAGGCCCCAGCCGCCGAAATCGTCGATGATCAGCTTGTATTTCACCAGCGAGCGGTTTTCGAGCGGCGTGGCCGGTTCGGCCACGCCGAGCCATTTGTCGCTGAGAAAGCCGCCGGCCACCGAGCCATAGCAGAGGAAGCTGACGCCGTGTTTGGCGGCGAGGTTCGCCAAGCTGTTGCCAGGCCGCTGGTCGAGCACCGAATATTGCAGCTGCTGGCTGACCAGCGGTATGCCGGCGGCAAGGATTTCAGCCAGGCGCGGCGTGTCGAAATTGGTGGTGCCGAGATTGCGCACCTTGCCTTCAAGCCGAAGCTCGTCGAGCCAGCCCATCGCCTCGACATAGCGAGGCTGGTCATAATCCCACCAGTGGAACTGAACGAGATCGAGCCGCTCGGTCTTCAGCCGCCGCAATGACTGGTCGACGATGCTCCTGATGTAGTCGCGGCTGATGCTGGCCAGCCGTTCGAGGTCGGGCACCAGCTTGGTGTGCACCTTCATCCGGGCGGCGACATCGAGGCCGCGCTCACTGGCCAGTCGCAGGCGCGCGGCGCCGATCAATTCCTCGACGCCGGTGTAGATGTCGGCGCAATCATAGGTCCAGATGCCGGCATCGAAGGTGGCGATCAGATCGGCCACCGCCTGGCTGCGGTCGATGGCGCCGTGGCCGCCGGCCAGCTGCCAACCGCCGCGGATGACGCGCGAGATGGTGTAGCCAGAGCCGAGTTCGAAGGTGTTGGCACTCATCTCAGGTCATCCTCTTTAGGCAGCGGCACCGCCGTGGTCTCGGCGTGGCTGAACCGCCGCTTGGCCATCCTGACGATCCTCAGCCGGCTGGCGCAATTGGGATCGGGACAAGCGATCTCCGCGTCCGAGGTCATCCAGTCGTTCGGGTGGGTTGGGCGCTGCTTGGCCGCCAGCAGAGGCAAGACGGCGGCGAGCGAATAGATCGAAAAACCCTGCCCTGCCGGCATCGACAGCATCTCGCCCTTAAGTTCGAAATAGTCGCCTTCCTTGGCGCCGCAATAGATCGGCTTGCCCTCCGGGATGACCGCCTCGACGCGAAGATCGAACAGCTCGAAACTGTCGTCGGCCATTCAAGCCTCCATCAGGCTGAAGGTAACATCGCAGGCGCCGTTGCGGCGGATGACACCGCAAGCGGCGGCGAACCGGTCACGCTCTTCGACGCGCACTTGCGCCACCACGCTGCCGGCCAGCCAGCCGATCGGGAACAAGAGCCGCGCGCCCTGCCCGTAGTAGAGGCCGATGTCGAAGATCGCATTGGGATTGCCGCCCCACATGCGTGGCGGCACGTAGGAAAGCACGATGTCGCCCGGCTGCGGCGTCAGCGTCGCGTTCTCGGCCGGCAACGGTTTCGCATAGGCCTGGCCCTCGAGATCGGCCGCGGGAACCGGACAGGAGATTTCCGGCCCCGTCCACATCGCATGGATGCCAGGGACGACACGTGGCGTGCCGAGATAGGCCGAGAGGAAGGCAGCGTTTTCCGGTGCCTTCTCGGGCAGCAGCAGCGCCGTGACGGAAAGCTGCGAGCGCGGCTCGGTGATCCTGATGGCGGTCATGTCTGGTCTTTCGCGGCGGCGGCCTGCAGCTTGCTGCGCAGGAAGGTGAAGGGGCGGCTGATGTCGGCGACAAGCGATTCGCGCGCCGCCTGCGCATCCTGCGTGGACAGCGCCATGACGATGCGGCGGTGATACTGGGCGGTGTCGACTTCGCCGGCCTCCGAGAAGGCATAGATAGCGACGCGGATGCAGGGCCCCGATTGCAGCCACAGGCTCTCGATCATCGGGATCAGCACGGCCGAGCCGCAGGAGCGGTAGATCTCGAAATGAAAGCTCTGATTGAGCGTCACTTCGCGATCGACGTCCTTCTTGTGTTTCAGCGCCCGCATCTCGTCCCATTCGCCGAGAATGGTTTCGATGGTGGCGATCTGGCGCGGGCCCATGCGGGCGGCGGCCAGCGCGATCGCTTCGCCCTCGATCAGGATGCGGGCACGCAAGAGATCATCCAGCCGTTCCAATGTGATCGGCGGCACACGCACCGAACGGTTGGGCAGCGCCTCCAGCGCCTTTTCCGTGATCAGCCTGCCGAGCGCCTCGCGCACCGGCATGGTCGAGGTGACCAAGGCGTCAGCTAGGCCACGGATGGTCAGCACCTGGCTCGGCTCGAACAGGCCGCCGATCAGGGCGCGGCGCAATTCCGAGTAGACGCGGTCCTGCACAGTTTCGCGGCCGACTGGCGCAAGCTGGGCCGCGATCGCCTCGTTGTTCTTTTCGATGGCAGCCTTTTGCATGGAATTCCGTTCTTGGCCGGTTTTCGGCTTGCGGATGAAATTAAAGCCGAATAGCGTGATCAAAGCAAGTGTGATCACAAATCATAATCAGGAGACGGCAACGATCGTCTTCGGCCAGAGGGTTTGATGAGCGAGGCAACCAAACGGCAAGGGGAAACCCGCGCGCCGGTTCTGACGGCAAGGAATGTCGTCAGGCGGTTCGGCGGCCTTGTCGCGGTCAACGATGTCTCGTTTGACGTCAAAGCGGGAGAAATCCTCGGCTTGATCGGCCCCAATGGTGCAGGCAAGACGACGATGTTCGACCTGCTCGCCGGCAGCATCCTGCCGACCAGCGGCGAGATCCTACTCAACGGCACGCCTGTCTCGGGCGAAGCCGCGCATCTGCGCATCGGTCATGGCGTTGGCCGAACTTTTCAGATCCCGCGCCCGCTGCCCAATCTGACGCTGATCGAAAACATTATGCTGGCCGCACAGGGCCAGGCCGGCGAAAAGCTGCTCGCCAATTTCATCACGCCATGGCGCGTCGCCGCGCAGGAAAGAGCCGCCAGGACAAAGGCGCTCGAACTGCTGGAACTGGTCACCCTCACCCATCTCGCGCATGAGCCGGCGCGGGTGCTTTCCGGCGGCCAGCGCAAGCTGCTCGAACTCGCCCGCGTGATGATGGCCGACCCGGCGATCATACTGCTCGACGAACCGGCGGCCGGCGTCAACGCGACGCTGCTGGAGGTCATCATCGACCGCATCCGGGACATCAACGCGCGTGGCATCACCTTCCTGCTGATCGAGCACAATATCGATATGGTGACGCGGCTTTGCCATCGCGTCCTCGTCATGGCGAGCGGCCAGCTGCTCAGCGAAGGCACGGCCGAAGAAGTCGCTCGCGACCCACGTGTCATCGAGGCCTATCTCGGAGGCGCGGCATGAGCGAGATCGTCCTCGAAGTCCGCGACCTCGAAGCCGGTTACGAGCCCGGCGTGCCGATCGTGCGCGGCGCCTCGATCACTGTCAAAAAAGGCGAGATCGTCGTCGTGCTGGGCCCCAACGGCGCCGGCAAGTCGAGCTTCATCAAGGCCATCGCCGGCCTCGTCCCGATCACCGGTGGCACGGTGTTTCTGGACGGCAAGGACATCACCGCTGCGCCTGCCCACACCATGGTGCGGCTTGGACTGGCCTTCGTGCCGCAGACCGAAAACATCTTCCCGCTGATGTCGGTCGAGGACAATCTCAGGGTCGCCTGCGGCGTCCTCGAGCGGCGCGAAATCCCTGCCCGCATCGAGGAGATGTATGCCGCCTTCCCAGACCTCGTCCGCCAGCGCCGCACCGCCGCCGGCAATTTGTCGGGCGGACAGCGGCAGATGCTCGCTGTCGCACGGGCGCTGATCGTCCACCCCAGAGTGCTGGTGCTGGACGAGCCGTCGGCCGGCCTGTCGCCGAAATTCGTCTCGATGGTGTTCGAGATGCTGGCCGGCATCCGCAAGTCCGGCGTCACCATCCTGCTGGTCGAACAGAATGCCAAGGCGGCGCTCGCCATCGGCGACCGCGCCTATGTCCTGGTCGAAGGCAAGGACCGGCACGAGGGCATCGCCTCCGAATTGTGGAACGATCCGGTGGTCGCCGAACTCTATCTCGGCCAGCGCCCATCTAAGGCAGGGAAAGGAGGTGAGGCATGAGCCTGCAATTTGTCGTCGACGGATTGCTGACGGGTTCGATGATCGGCCTCGGCGCCATCGGCGTGACGCTTACCTATTCGATCCTGCGCTTCTCGAACTTCGCCCATGGCGACTTCATGGCATGGGGCACCTATGCGACGCTGGCCGTCGTCAGCGCCATCGGTGCGACAGTAGGCAAGGTGGCGCCGATCGCACCGCTGTCCTTCGGCTGGCCGCTCATTGTTGCGCTCGTTATCGGCATGGCCTTCACCGCGCTCTTGGCGCTGCTGCTCGACAAGGTGCTGTTTTCGCGGCTTCGCTCGCAAGGCCAGGCGATCATCGTGGTGATGGCGAGCTTCGGCGCCTCGATGGCGCTGAGAAGCCTGCTCGAATTCACCTTCACCTCGCGGCCGACCTATTTCAGCCGCGCGATCCAGATCGCCATGCCGATCGGCTTCGGCATCCGCATCACACCCGACCAGATCGCGCTTTTGCTGCTGACCGCGGTGCTGGTGCTCGGCGTGCATCTGTTGATAACGCGCACGCAGACCGGCCGCTCGATGCAGGCCTTGAGCCAGAACGCGGCGCTGGCCCGCATCGTCGGCATCGATGTCGCCAGCGTGGTGCGCGTCACCTGGGTCATCGGCGGCGCTCTCGCCTGCGTCGCCGGCGTGATGATCGGCATTCTGGTGCAGATCCGCCCGTTCATGGGCTTCGACATGCTGCTGCCGATGTTCGCCGCCGCCATTCTCGGCGGCATCGGCAGCATTCCCGGTGCGGTGCTCGGCGGCCTGATCATCGGGCTCGCCGAGGCTGGTGCGGTGCAGTTGATCGGCGCCGAGTGGCGCGCCGCCGTTTCCTTCATCATCCTGATGGCGGTGCTGTTCGTGCGGCCGATCGGCCTGTTTGGTGTGAGGGAACGCTGATGGACCTGCTCGGCTACGGCGCCTTCTTCCTGACCACAGCGCTGATCTTCTCGCTGGTCACGCTAGGGCTCAATTTGCAGTGGGGCCTGACCGGGCTGTTCAATGTCGGCCTCGCCGGCTTCGTCGCCATCGGCGCCTACACATCGGCGCTGCTGACCACACCGGACGATGCCGCGCGGCTGGGCGGCTTCGGCCTGCCGATCCTTGTCGGCTGGGCGGGCGCCATGGTCGTCGGCGGCATCGCTGCAGCGCTTACCGGCATGGCAACGCTGCGGCTGAAATCCGACTATCTGGCGATCACCACCTTCGGCGTCGCCGTCGTCGTGCAACTGGTCGCGCTCAACGCGCAGAAACTGACCGGCGGCCCGTTCGGCATCGGTTTTATTCCGCGCCCCTTCGGCAGCCTTGCCGAGACGCCGCTGCTGTTCAACCTGTCCAACCTTGGCGTGGTCTCGGTGGTGACGCTGATCGCCTATCTCGCCTTGGAACATTTGTCGCGCAGCCCGTGGGGGCGGGTCTTGAAGGCGTTGCGCGAGGATGAGCGGGCGGCGATCTCGCTTGGCAAGAGCGCGCGTTTCTACCGCGTCCAGGCCTTTGCCGTCGGCGGCGCCATCATGGCGCTGGCCGGCGCGCTGCAGGCGCATTTCACCGGCTTCATCGCGCCGGACAATTATCTGCCGATCCTGACCTTCCAGGTCTGGGTGATGCTGATCGTCGGCGGTTCCGGCAGCAATCTCGGCGCCGTCATCGGCAGCATCCTGGTGTGGGCGATATGGGCCGGATCGGGCACGCTGACCAGCATCCTCTTCCCGCCGGAACAGCAGGCTCGCGCCGCCGCGCTGCAGATCGCCGCCATCGGCGTCATGCTCTGCGTCATACTGCTGATCCGGCCGAACGGCCTATTCGGCGACAGACCGCGGCGGTCCTGGTTAGATAAGCGGGCGAAGGCGGCGACGGCCAGGAGCATTTCGCCGTCATGAATGCCACGGTTCGGCGGGAAACGCATGGCGCTTCGCTGTGGCATGCCGTCAGCCGCAACCGCCGCGAGCGGCCGGCGCTGCAGAGCGGGCTCGCTGTCGACCTGGCCATCGTCGGCGGTGGCTTTTCCGGTCTTTCCACCGCGCTGCACGCGGCGGGGAAAGGCCTTTCCGTCGCCGTTCTCGAAGCCGAATTCATCGCCTGGGGTGCGACCGGCAGGAATGCGGGCTTTGTCGTGCCGAACTTCGCCAAAATGGATCCAGTCGACATACTGGCCCATCTCGGACCGTCGCGCGGCGAAAGGCTGATCGATTTCGCCGCCGGCAGCGCCGACCTGGTTTTCCGCCTGATCCGGCAGCACGGCATCGACTGCGACGCCGTGCAGAACGGATGGATCCAGCCTGCGCATTCGCCTGCCGCCTTCGAGAAGGTCAAGTCACGTGCCGGGCAATGGGCACAGCTTGGCCGGCCGGCAGTCACATTGGATCGGCAGGAAATCGAAGCCCTGACGGGCGTGCCGGGCTATGCCGGCGGCTGGATGGATCGTTGCGGCGGCGTGCTCAATCCGGTCGCCTATGCGCGCGGGCTTGCCGATGCGGCGGAGAAAGCCGGCGCGAAGGTCTTCGAGCAGACGCGCGTCGCCTCGGTTGATCGCATAGCCGATGGCTGGATGCTGAAAACCCCATCTGGCTCAGTACGCGCCGGCAAGGTGCTGATCGCCACCAACGCCTATGGCTGGTCCCTCAATCCGTCATTGCAGCGAACCTATTTCCCGCTGAAAGTCTTCCAGATCGCGACAGCGCCATTGCCCCGTGAAGTACGCAGCCGGTTGCTTCCCGGCGGGCAAGGCGTCGGTGACACCAGACGCAATCTGTTCACCTTCCGCTTCGACGCCGAAAACCGGCTGATCAGCGGCGGCATGAACATCCTTGGCGCTGGTGCCGACACGCGCGTACCGCAGACGATTTGGCGAAGGCTTGGTCGGCATCTCGGTCTGCCCGACCTGCCGCCGCTTGCCTACAGCTGGTCGGGAATGGCAGCGGTTGAACCGGATTTCCTGCCGCACCTGATCGACCTCGGTCCGGGCCTGATCGCCGGACGCGCCTGCAACGGCCGCGGCATCGCGATGACCACGGCGATGGGCAAGGTGCTGGCGGACTGGGCCTCTGGAACCGAGGCCCGCGACCTGCCGCTGCCCTTTGCGTCGCCGGCGCCAATCCCGTTCCATGCCTTGCTGCGGCACGCGCCCAACATGCTGCTCGGCTGGAGCATGCTGCGCGACCGGCTGGACGGGACGAGCTAGGCCGACGGCTACCTGGCAGCGTCAAGGTTTGCCGACAGCACGGCGGCCGCCATCGCGATGTCCTCTTCTATGAAGACCCGCACAGTGGGGCCGCTGCGCTGCTCCAGTGCGGCGACGATCTTGCGATGCGCGTCGTTGGAGTGCGGGATGTAGCGATCGGCCTGCATCAGCAGCTTGAGATAAGGCCCAACCCGCCCCCAGAGGTCGCGGATCATGTTCAAAAGGATCGGCGCGCCGGCATGCTGGTAGATGGCGAAGTGGAACGCCTCGTTCAACGAGAGATAGGCCCTGGCGTCGCTGGCCTCGATGGCACGCTGCATGCCGGCGAGCGTCGCCTGTATGTCAGCCAGTCCGCTTTCGCTCATCCTGGTCGCCGCCATCTCGCCCGCCAGTCCCTCGACGGCGATACGGATGCGCGTCAGTTCCTCGAAGGCAGGCGCGGACAGCAACGGCACGATGACCGAGCGGTTGTTCTGCATCTCGAGCAGTCGCTCGGCGACAAGCCGCTGCAGCGCCTCGCGGATTGGCGTGGTCGAGATGCCGAACGTCTCGGCGAGCTTGCGTATAACCAGCGTCTGCCCCGGGCTGAAGCCGCCTGAAATCAACTCCTGCTTGAGCGCGCCATAAGCGCGGTCATTCAGGGTTTGATGTTCGAGCTTCAGCATGCGATCGGCCCGATCACCAGTTCGACAGCGCGCGATCGAGCGTCTCGGCCAGTTGCTCGGCATTGTCCCTGGCAAACGGCAGTGGCGGCCTGATCTTCAGCACATTGCCGCGCGGACCGCAGGACGAGATCAGCACGCCGTCCTCGCGCATGGCTTCGACGACCGCCGATGTCTTGGTGGCGGCCAGCGCCTCGTCACCGTCCGCCGTCAGCTCGACACCGAAATAAAGGCCGTTGTGCCTGATATCGGCGACCGCGCCACGCCGGCTCTGCAGGGCGCGCAGCAGCTCAGCCGTATAGGCGCCGACATTGCGCGCATTCTCGATCAGTCCTTCACCTTCGATCACCTCCAGAACGGCGAGGCCGACGGCGGCAGCGACCGGATTGCCGCCAAAAGTGTTGAAGTAACCGGTGTTCGAGCCGAAGGAGGCGACAAGTTGCGGCCGCACCAGCACGGCACCCATCGGGTGCCCATCGCCGATCGGCTTGCCCATCGTGATGATGTCGGGCT
>NZ_RZQY01000218.1:0-8690 GCF_003998575.1 Mesorhizobium sp. M7A.F.Ca.CA.001.10.2.1
GCATCTTCGAGGTCGGCCGGCAATGTGATGAAGAAGCTGCGTAGGATGAAGACCGAAAGCGGCAGCGACGTCGCGGCATAGATGAAGGCAATGCCGAGCCGGCTGTTTATCAGGCCGAGATCGCGCGCCACCAGGAACAGCGGAATGGCCATCACCTGCGGCGGCACCAGCATGGCCGCAACCGCGACTGCGACCACAAGACCGCGTCCGGGGAAACGAAGACGCGCCACCGCATAGGCGCACGGCGTCGCGACGGCCACCAGAATGATCAATGCCGAGCCGGTGACGAAGATGCTGTTGACGATGCGCGATCCCATGCCGGCGATCCGCCAGGCATCGGCATAGTTCTGCAGCACCAGGCTCGATGGCGGACCCCAGACATTGCTGAGCATTTCCTGCTTGGTCTTGAGCGAACCGAACAGCACCCAAAGCAGCGGATAAACGGTCTCGAAGAGCACGAGGACGAGCGCGGCATAGATGCCGCCAAGTTCGAGGATGCCGCGCATGCCGAGGCGCTGCATGAGCCCGCGACGGCGAGAGCCGGCGGCGCCATCGTCCAGCGAAATTGGAGGGTTGGCGGCTGCTCTCATCAGACGTCGAGCCTTTGCCTGCGCATCAGGGCCAGCAGGCCGACACTGGCCAGCCCGACGATCATGAACAGCACATAGCCGATCGCCGCGGCGTAGCTCATGGCGCCGTCCTGGAAGGCCTTGCTCATCATGTAGGTGAGCACCACTTCGGTGGCGTGGTTCGGGCCGCCCTTGGTCAGGACATAGACGATGTCGAAATTGCGCACGAAGGCGCCGGAAAGGCCGAGGATGGTGTTGATGAAGATGATCGGCATCATCATCGGAACGGTGACGTGCCGGAAACGCTGCAAGGGGCCGGCGCCGTCCATTTTCGCGGATTCATAAAGTTCCGAGGGGATCGTCTGCAGCCCGGCCAGATAGATGACGGCATGGAAGCCGAGCCATTTCCAGACATCGACGACGATGATCGAGTAGAGCGCGATGTCGGCGTCGCCGAGCCATGATCGTTTCAGCCCGGCGAGGCCAATGAGATCGAGCCCGCTGTTGAGCAGGCCGAAGACGGGATTGTAGATCCAGGACCAGAGCAGGCCGACGGCAACGAAGGACATCGTCACCGGGACGAAAGCGGCGGCGCGGAAGAAGGCGCGGCCAAGCAGCGCCCGGTTCAGAAGCAGCGCCAGCCCGAGGCCGAGCGCGTTCTTCAGGACCACGACGGCAACGACGAAAATCAAATTGTTGCGCAGCGCACCGAGGAAAATGCGATCGTGCACGAGGCGCTTGTAGTTGGAAATACCTGCCCAGGTCGGGTCGGAAAACCCGTCCCAATTGTGCAGGCTGAGCCAGAAGCCGTTGACGAACGGCCAGAGGTAGAAAAGACCGAAGAGGATCGCGGCGGGCAGGATCATGACGAATGCGACCGCCCCGTCCCCGGCATTGAAGCGCCAGGTGCCGGATCGGCTCGAAACAGGAGCCTCCTCTTGCGGTCGCGTGCTCATGTGGCCTTCGCGCCTTGCGGGGTCAGCACCAGCCCGAGCGTGTCCCTGACATAGGCGATGCTCTCGAGCGTGCTTTGCTCTGCCGTTTTCTTGGACGCATCCAGCTCGATGATGGCGAGGCCATCGTAGTTTGCATCCAGCAGGACGTCGACGATGCCAGCGAGATCGACGACCCCGGCGCCGAGCTCGCAGAAAGCGCCATAGCGGTCATAGCCCTTCAACGCCGGATCGACCCTGGTGTCCTTGAAATGCATGTAGCGCACGGCGGAAATGTAGGTCCTGACCGCGTCGACCGGATCGGAATTGGTGTGGGCAAGATGCGCCGGATCGATGCACAGGCCGGCCAGGTCGGTATCCAGTTCATCCATCATGCGGTCGAGCTGGTCGCGGCGCTCGATGAAGGTGTCGAGGTGCGGGTGATAGACCGTCTCGATGCCAAGGTCCTTTGTCCGCCTGCCGATATCCTCGAGCGCCCGGCAAAAGGCGCGGTAGTCGTCGGCCGTGTGCGCCCCGGCAGCGGCTTCCGAGGGACCGCCGCCGAGAACCAGCACCGGTGAGCCGAAGCCCTTCAACATCCTGGCCAGCGCGACGAGCACGTCACGTTCATAAGGCCAGGCGACAGGGTTGGTGAAGATCGCATTGACGTAGAAGGAGGAGAGCTTGATGCCATACTCGCTCTGGCCTTCCGACAGCAGCGCATAGCGCCGCAAGATGTCGGTGTCGGTGGTCACTCCCATCGGCGCCTGGTTGCCGAGCTGCATGTATTTGCGGGCGTACTGGTCCGACAGGCTGGTGAAGGCGAGGATCTCGAACCAGCCGAAGCCCTGGTCGGCGAGAAACTTGATGGCCGGCCTGAGCGGAAGGCCGGTCAGGTCCCAGCTGTTCAGATGATAGCCGATCGAGAAGCGCTGCCGTTCGGCGCGATGTGTCATCATGTGTTTTCTCCGATGGGCGAGGCTGCCCGAAGCAGGCAGCCTCTGTTTTTCTTGCCTGGCACATCAGCCCGGCTGGATGGGCGCTCGCTTGCAGGCGCTACTTCAGGGCCTCATTTGGGCGGCCAGCTGCCCTGGGCCTTGAGGTCATCGAAGATGGTCTGGATCGATGCGGCGGCGTCTTCGGGCGTCGTGGTGCCGCCGACGATGCCGGCGATTGCCGAAGACGTGGCGCTCGCGACCTCCGAGGGCCAGATCCAGTCGAGGAACTTGATCGTGTTCGGGAAGGCTTGCTTGCGCAATTCGACGGCATAGGCATCGTCGACCTGCGGCACGCCCTTGATCGAGGCCGCGATCGGCTGTTCCGGCGCGAGGTAGAGCGTCGCGACTTCAGGCCGTGTCAGATATTCGATGAATTTGACCGCGGCATCGAGCTTCTCGGGCGGGATCGAGGAGGCGACGCACATGCCGTTGTCGGCACCGCCGCCATGGCCGGGCGCTCCCGGCGTTCCGTCCATTTTCGGAAAGGCGAAGACGCCCCATTTGAAGTCCTTGACGCTCGACTGGAGCGACGGGATTTCCCAGGTGCCGCCATAATACATGGCGCTCTTGCCGGCGGCGAACGCCGCACGCATGCCGTCCTGGTCGACGGAAAGCGAATCCTTGGAAAGGATGCCATCATCGACCCATTGCTTGATCAGCTTGAAGCCCTCGACATCGGGCGCGTCGGTGAACTTGGCCGTACCCTCGAGGTTCTTCTGCGTCTTGCCGACCGGGTCGCCCGAGGCCTGCGAGAAGGTCTCGAAGTACCACATCGGCCACATCACGGTGTTCGAGCCCTGATGCAGCAGAGGGATCACGCCCTCGGTCTTGAACTTCGGCACGGCTGCCTTCAGGTCGTCATAGGTTGGCGGGACAGGAATGGCGAGCTTCTGAAAGAGATCGACATTGTAGAAGATCGTCGATGTCGACAGCGTCGAGATCGGCACGCCGTAGACTTGGCCGTTGACCGTGAAGGCGCCAAGTGCAGCGGCGTCGATCCTGTCCTGGAACGGCTTGATCTTGTCGGCAATCGGCATCACCAGTTTGCGCCTGACATAGGCGCCATTGGTGTAGAAGGCCGGGCAGGCGATCAGGTCCATTTCCTGGTTTGCAAGTTTTGCGGTCATCACGCGCTGAATGGAATCGGTTTGCGGCCCCTGGGCATCCCATTCGACGGCGGCGACGTCGGGGTTGGCCTTGAGGAAGCCGTCGATGACCTGTTGCTGGATTTTCTTTTGCTCGTCCGGCGGTTGACGCGGCGCGAGTTCGTCGAGCGCCGAGCCGCCGAAAATCTTGAGCGTGATCCCGTCGGCGTGGCCGATGCCGGGCACTGTGATCAGGCCGAGACCTAGCAGTGCGGTGGCGAGGATGGGAGCGGCGGGACGTTGTTTAGGACGATGGGTCACTCTCTGCTGAAGGGGCATCTGGCTCTCCTTTACGCCAATGCCGAGGGGCAACCTCGGGACCAATATCGTTGATGGTCATATGATCTTGGTCGCCTGTTGATGTTTTTGTCAATCGGCAACAATGCCTATTATTTCATCGATCGCACCGCCCCCTTTCATGTTCGGCGTGGCCCGTGCGGTGTTCAATTTGCTTGGGCATTGATCTGCAAGAAGATCGGCAAACCAATTGTCGGATGCTGGCTGCTCCCGGTGACGGACAAGCCCCAATCTTCGCAATCTACTTCACGCCGATGCCGGCGGTCAGGCCGCCATCGATCTTGTAGTCCGCGCCAGTGCAGAAGCCGGCCTTCGACGAACACAGGAAAGCGATGAGTTCGGCCACTTCCTCCGGCTCGCCGATGCGTCCGATGGGGTGCGCTTCGCCGAAGCGCTTGTAGGCGGCCTCGACATCGGCATCCGTGCCGTTCTGCCCGCGGGCGGCCTTCTCCAGGATTGGGGTGCGGATCGAGCCCGGGCTGACGGAATTGACGCGGATGCCGGAGCGCGCATGGTCGAGGGCCAGGGCACGCGTCAGCGTGTGGATGGCGCCCTTGGTGGTGGCATAGGCGGCGACGTTTTGCTGGCAGGCAAAGCCCTGCACCGAAGCGACGTTGACGATGGCGCCGCCGCCCATGCGGACCATTTCCGGGATGCCGAAATGTGCGGTCAGATAGATGGACCCGACATTGACCGACATCGCCCTGTTCCAGGTCTCGAAATCGGTGCTGGTCGCGGTTCCGTACGGATGCACCGCCGCCGAATTGACGATGATATCGAGGCCGCCGAACCGCTCCACGCCGGCCGCGACCGCGTCGCGAACCTGATCGGGCACGGAGACGTCGGCGTCTATGACCAGCGCCCCGGCTGCGGAGCTTTCCAGTTCCGCTTTCAGCGCAGTATTGGCCGCGCGGTCGATGCCGCAGGCGACGATCGCAGCACCCCCTGCAGCGAGGCGTCTGGCGGTTGCGAGGCCAATCCCGGTCGTGCCCGTCACCAAAGCCACCTTGCCGTCGAAATCCTTCATTGGGAAAACTCCTTCATTCGCTGTCCGAAACCGTTCCTAGTTTGACACCCATTGTGGTCCAACAATAGGTTGCCATCCTCTCGCAGAAGGAAGCGGCTATGGAACAGTGCTGGCGCTGGTATGGACCGAACGACCCGGTAACGCTCGATCATGTCAGGCAGGCCGGTGCGACCGGCGTGGTGAGCGCCTTGCACGATATCTATGACGGGCGCGCCTGGCCGCTCGAGAGCATTCTGGAGCGCAAGCGTGTCATCGAGGCCGCCGGCCTGACATGGTCGGTGGTCGAGAGCATTCCGGTCCACAATTCATTCAAGATCGGCGCGCCGGAACGCGAGCGCTATGCCGGCTACTATCGTGACTCAATTCGCGCGCTCGCCAAGGCCGGCATTGCGACGGTCTGCTACAATTTCATGCCGGTGGTCGACTGGACGCGCACGGATCTCGCCTATCGGCTGCCAACGACAGGTTATGCGTTGCGTTTCGACGCCATCGATTTCGCGGCCTACGATTTGTTTGTGCTGAAGCGCGTCAATGCCGAGGCCGGCTATACCCCCGCCCGCATTGCCGAGGCGGAAGCGCGGCTGAAGGAATTGAGCAGCGAAGCGATCGACAGGATCGAGCGCAACCTGATCACCGGCCTGCCTGCGACCGAGCGCAGCTATGACAGGGACAGTTTTCGCGAGGCCCTGGCGGACTATGATGCGATCGGACCGAAGGAGCTGCGCGACAACCTTGCCTGGTTCCTGCGCGAGATCATTCCGGTGGCCGAAGAGGAGGGGGTGCGCATGTGCATCCATCCCGACGACCCGCCCTTCTCGCTCTATGGCCTGCCGCGCATCGTTTCGACCGCCGAGGATGCGCGTTTCATCCTCAACGCCGTCGACAGCCCCGCCAACGGCCTGACGTTCTGCACCGGCTCCTATGGCACGCGCGCCGACAACGACATCGTCGCCATGGTCAAGGAGTTCGCCGACCGCATCCATTTCGCCCATCTGCGCAACATCACCATCGAGGATGACGGCTCGTTCCACGAGGCCGAGCATCTCGAGGGCGGCACCGACATGGCGCATGTTATCCTGGCTCTGATGCAGGAAGAGGCGCGCCGCCGTCGGGAAGGCCGCGCCGACTGGCGCATTCCTATGCGGCCCGACCATGGCCATCTGCTCGCCGACGATATCGGCAAGACCAGGCTCAATCCTGGCTATTCGCTGATCGGCCGGCTGAAAGGCCTCGCCGAGCTGCGTGGCATCATGCGCGCCATCGAGCGGTTCGAGCTGGCTTGAATGCGCTCCGGCCGGTCGGCTGGCGGATTTACAGGCGATCACGCGCGGTTGCGCTTCCGCTGTGACTTATACGATGTCGCACTGGAAAGTGCGGCCTACGAGAGGCATGGCGGGTAAAGCACGTGTCGGGAAATTATTTGCCGGCAGTTCACAATATGCAGCGCTGACGTTCTTCCATTCGGGCCAGATTGGACTTCCTGTTGCTTTGATCGGCACGCCTTGCGTGTCACTTTGAGATGCATTCATTCTCGAAGCTCTTGCCGGTGGTCGCTTCTATTTCTCCTAAGCCAAGGCAGAGAAAAGAAGGAACCTGAGCATGCCCAGAATTGTGCCGGTGCTCGATCTGAGCCGTCTCGAACAAGGTGCTTCCGAGTATCGTACCTTTCTCCTGGACCTGCGCACGGCGGCTCGGGACGTCGGCTTCTTTTACCTCAGCGGCCACGGAATTTCGGCCTCGGAGATCGACGACGTGATCGACGCCTCGCGCCGGTTCTTCGCGCTGCCGGAGGCCGACAAGCTGGCGATCGAAATGGTCAAATCCCAGCAGTTCCGCGGCTATACCCGCGCCGGTGGCGAACTGACCAAGGGCGCGGCCGACTGGCGTGAGCAACTCGACATCGGCGTCGAGCGCCAGCCCATAGCGCAGGGACCTGGAATTGCACCGTGGACACGGCTGCAGGGGCCGAACCAGTGGCCGCCTGCACTGCCGGAGCTCAAGCCGGCACTGCTTGCATGGCAGGCCAAGGCGACCGCGGTGGCGATTCGGCTGTTGAAAGCCTTCGCGCTATCGCTCGATCAGCCCGAGGACGCCTTCGACGCGATCTACCGGGACTCGCCCAACCATCGTATGAAGATCGTTCGTTATCCCGGCCGTGACGCGACCGAAGGCGACCAGGGCGTCGGCGCGCACAAGGATGGCGGCTTCCTGACCCTGCTGCTGCAGGACGACAACAAGGGGCTGCAGGTCGAATATGACGGAAGCTGGGTGAATGTGGATCCGCTGCCCGGAACGCTGGTCGTCAACATCGGCGAACTGCTCGAACTCGCATCGAATGGATATCTGCGGGCCACCGTGCACCGCGTCGTGACGCCGCCTGCCGGCGTCGAGCGGATTTCCGTTCCCTTCTTCTTCAGCGCGCGGCTCGATGCGACCATCCCGCTTCTCGGCCTTTCCGAGGAACTGGCGGCGCAGGCGCGCGGACCGGCAAGCGATCCCGACAACCCCTTGTTCCGCGATGTCGGCACCAATGTGCTCAAAAGCCGGCTGCGTTCCCATCCCGACGTGGCACGCCGCCACTATGCCGATCTTCTGGAGACTGGAACGGTGGGTTCGTGACGGTCGCCTGGCACGAATTTTTGCCGTTTGGCATGTTTTTTGGAATGCCATTCGTCGCCAAGGCTTGGAAATAAGCTCAAAAAGGTAAAATCGTTCGGCGGTTTCCTCCCATTTCGCCGAACGGTGTTCCCCTCTGAAGGTTTTGACCTTCTTTTTGGCCGGGCCGTATTCGAGCCCGGCCTTTTTTGTCCTGGGGTATCAGGCGCAAAACTGAAATGCTGCAAAAGCCCGGCGCAGCGGAACAGAATACCTTCCCGAGTTGGGCTGACCGTCCGATCCTGAGAAGGATTCGAGCACTGTGCTCGACTGTATCGATCGGCGGAACATCTTTCATGACACGAAAACAACTGCGCCTCGGCGCCTTCATGCGCCCCGTCAGCCTGCACACCGGCGCCTGGCGCTATCCGGGCGCCTATCCCGACGCCAATTTCAATTTCGCGCATCTGAAGCGCTTCGCCCAGACCCTGGAAGCGGCGAAGTTCGACGCCTTCTTCATGGCCGACCATCTGGCCGTTCTGAACATGCCGATCGAGGCTTTGCGGCGCAGCCACACGGTCACCTCGTTCGAGCCGTTCACGCTACTGTCGGCGCTCGCCGCCGTCACTGACCATATCGGGCTGGTCGCCACCGCATCGACGACGTTCGACGCGCCCTATCATGTTGCTCGCCGCTTCGCCTCGCTGGACCATATCAGCGGTGGACGCGCCGGCTGGAACATCGTCACCACGTCCAACCCTGACGCGGCGCTGAACTTCGGCCTCGACGAGCATGTCGAGCATGATGAGCGCTACCGGCGGGCGCGGGAATTCTACGATGTCGTCACCGGCCTGTGGGACAGCTTTGCCGACGATGCCTTCATCCGCGACGCCGAAAGCGGGTTCTATTTCGATCCGGCCAGGCTGCATGTGCTCGACCACAAGGGCGAACATCTCTCGGTGCGTGGGCCGCTCAACATCGCCCGGCCAATCCAGGGTTGGCCGGTCGTCGTCCAGGCCGGCGCGTCGGAGGCTGGACGCCAACTGGCGGCGGAGACAGCGGAGGTCATTTTCGCCGCCCATGCGGATATCGCGGCGGGACAGCGTTTCTTTGCCGACGTCAAAGGC
>NZ_RZQY01000219.1:0-8644 GCF_003998575.1 Mesorhizobium sp. M7A.F.Ca.CA.001.10.2.1
CTCCTGATGTTCTCGGCCATCCCGCATCTGGGCGCCGGACACGCAACAGGATCGAGAACACCAGTGTGATGACAGGCGACAGGGTGAACATGATGCCGGTGTAGCCGGCGCCCAGATGCGGGATGGCCGAGAACATCAGGAGGTTGGGGACGGCATAGGACACCGCGGCGGTGACGAAGAAATAGCGGAATTTGTGCGCGGTGAGCCGGACCCGCTGGCCGCGAGCCAGGAGCACGCACAGCAAGACGCCGCCGGCGCCGAGCGAGATGACGAAGGCCCAGACCATGGCCGGCACGCCGGCAGCCGTGGCGAGCTTGCCGAATGGCAGCGTCAGGCCGAGCAGGCCGCCGGTGACGACCAGCAGGCCGAGCGCCGAATCCCAAAGACGTTTCATTGACCGAATCCTGTAGCGCGGCCCTTGGCCGGCATTGCATGTTAAGATAAGATAATGGAAAGATTCTTAACGTCAAGATATATGATGGTGAGACAGTTGGACAGGGCAGCACGGGCGATCGAGCAATGGAAGCGGGAGCGGCCCGATCTGGATGTCTCGCCGATGGGTGTGCTCGGGCGGCTGAACGAGGCCGCCTCGCTGATCGCCCGCGAGCGCCTAGCGCCGTTGTTTGCCCGTTATGGATTGCAGTCCGGGGAATTCGACGTGCTGGCCACGCTGCGCCGTTCAGGCTCTCCCTACGCGCTGACGCCAACCGCCCTCTATGAAGCGACGATGGTGACGTCAGGCGCCATGACCAACAGGCTCGACCGGCTCGAAACGTCCGGATTGATCCTGCGCGGGCCGCATCCCAACGATAGGCGCGGCATTGTCGTGAGGCTGACCGACAAGGGCCTGGCCTTGATCGATGAGGCCGTCACTGCCCATGTTGCCAACGAGCACGAGATTCTCTCGGGCTTGACGCCGGCGGAACGGGAGACGCTCTCTCGGCTGCTGGAAAAGCTGATCGGGAGCGTGAGCTAATTTCTGTTGCGATCCTTCGCGCCCCCCTCTGTCCTGCCGGACACCTCCCCCACGAGGGGGGAGATTGGCAGCTTCGACACTGCGCCTGCCACGTCAGAGATTGGCGAAGGCCTAGGTGACGTCCGATCTCCCCCGTGGGGGAGATGTCCGGCAGGACAAAGGGGGGCGCTGTCCCGCTGGCGTCGAAAGACTCAGTTGCGATCGTCCGGGAACACCGGGATCGGCATGAACTCGACGCCGTCCTCGGCCAGGCTCTTGGCCTCGTCCAGCGTCGCCTCGCCATAGATGCCGCGCGGGTCGCTCTCGCCGAAATGGATCTTTCGCGCTTCCTCGGCGAACTTGTCGCCGACATAGTCGGCGTTCTCGCGCACCTTCTCGGCCATTGCCTTGAGCTGTGCCAAAGCCTGCTTCTGCGCCTCGCCCATCGCCAGCGCTATTGTTTCCTGTTTGCGCGCCGTGGAGACGGCCGGCGCCATCAGCGCCTTCTGCACCTTGTGCGATCCGCAGGTGGGGCAATCGACAAAGCCGCGCTTCTTCTGGGTGTCGAAATCGTCGTTGCTGCGGAACCAGCCTTCGAATTCGTGCTCGTGCTCGCAGATCAGGGCAAAGCGGATCAAGAGGCTGCACCCCTGAGCCGCGGCGCCTCGCCCGAACCGGCATTGACGGCGAAATCCCGTGCATTCCTGAGGTTGGGGATCTTCTTGCGCGCGGCAAGCGACTGCGCCGGGTCGATCTCGGCGACGATCACATCAGGCTCGTCATGCGCGGCTTCCGCGATGATACGGCCCCACGGATCGACGATCAGCGAATGACCGTAGGTCTCGCGGCCATCCTCATGCAGGCCGCCCTGCGCGGCGGCGATGACATAGGCGCCATTCTCGATGGCGCGGGCCCTGAGCAGCACGTGCCAGTGCGCCTCGCCGGTCTGACGGGTGAAGGCGGCAGGTACGGAAAGCAGATCGGCGCCGGCCAGTGCCTCGGCACGGAAGAGCTGCGGAAAGCGCAAATCGTAGCAAACGGCGAAGCCGAGCTTTGCACCCTCGATCTCGGTGACGACGGCCTCGGTGCCCGGTTCGTAGGCAGCGGATTCACGCCAGCTCTCACCATTGTCGAGGTCGACATCGAACATGTGGATCTTGTCGTAGGTGGCGAGCGCAGCACCATCCGGGCCAAACAGCAGCGCCCGGTTGGCGAGCTTGCCGTCGGCCCGCAGGATGGCGGTCGAGCCGATATGCAGGAAGACGCCGAGTTCCCTGGCCAATCTGCGCGCGGTCGAAACGACGATGTCCTTGTCTTCGGACGTAAACGAGGCGGCGCGAGCTTCCTTGTCGCGGATCAGCGCGCCGGTCATTTCCGGCGTCTGGATATAGGTGGCACCTAGGCTGGCTGCTTCGCGCACCAGCCGTTCGAGATCCACGGCGTTGCGCTCGGGACTCTCGCCTGAACGCATCTGGATCGCAGCGGCTTTGAAAACACCCATCGTCATTCCCTCAATTCGTCGCGCCGTTGGCGAGCAGTTTGTCCAGCCGGCCTTCGGCCTCTAGCTCGTGGAGGTCGTCACAGCCGCCGACATGCGTATCGCCGATGAAAATCTGCGGAAAGGTCGTGCGGCCATGCGCCCGGGAGATCATCTCCTGGCGCAGTTCCGGCGAGAAGGAGGCATCGTGCTCGGTAAAGGCGACGCCCTTGCGCTCGAGCAGCCGCTTGGCTGCCGTGCAATAGCCGCACATCATGCGGGTGTAGATCGTGACATCGGCCATGACGAATTTCCGCTGTTCGTTGCCGACTTATATAGTCGCGGACTCGTCCGCCCGGAAGTCCCCCGGCAACACACGCGCAAAGGTCAGCACGTCGACGGCGGCCGCACCGCCCCTTTTCAGCGCCTTGGTGGCGGAACGCACCGTGGCGCCGGTGGTGTAGACATCGTCGATCAAAAGCACCCTGCGGCCGGCGATCTCGATTTCCGCCTCGGCGGGTACCCGAAAGGCAGCCCGCACATTTTCCTCGCGTTCCCCGCGCTCCAGCCCGACCTGCTGGCGGGTGAGTTTCACGCGACGCACCGCCGAGGGGGCGAAGGGCAGTTGACTAAGCGTCGAGACCGCCCTCGCCAGTTCCGCCGATTGGTTGAAGCGCCGCCTGAAAAAGCGCCGCCAGTGCAGCGGCACCGGCACCACCACATCCGCCTCGGCGATGAGATCGGCACCGGCGCGAACCATCCAGCGCGCCATCCAGGGTGCCAGATCCGTGCGATCCTGGTATTTCAGCCCCTGCACCATCTGGCGGGCAACGCCGGAATAGGCGACCGCCGCCCGCGCCCGCTCGAAAGGCGGCGGATCGGCAATCGCCTCGGCCGACAGAAAGCCTTCGCCCATAAGGTGGGTGAACGGCGTGCCCATGACCGGGCACCATGGCCGCTCCAGCAGCCTGAGCTTCGGCCAGCAGGCGCCGCACAGCACGCCTGGCTGCGAGACATGCCGGCGGCAACCGGCGCAGACCGGCGGAAACAGCATACGCGCCGGCCAGCCGACAACCGACCGGGCCAGGTTCGTGATCGCGATGGACTTGATCTTGGGCATCGGATCGGCCACGTGGTTGCTCCTGCGCGCCACTATATCAACGATCCCGGAGCGTGGACAAACAAAGGATCTGCCCGTTGCAGCCGATAATGGATACCTCTCTATGGCTGGCGCACAAGCGGCGCGCGCTTGCCCATCCGGTCGACGGTGCGGACTTCCTCATGCGCCGCACGGCCGAGGACCTTGCCGACCGGCTGGGCGCCGTCGAGCGCAGGTTCGGCAAGGCGGCTGTGCTGTTTTGCCAGACGCCGGCGGCGGCAGAAACGCTCGCCGAAAGCGGCAAGGTCGCCGACATCGTCCGCGTCGAGGCGGACACGGCCTTCCTGAGCGGTGGCGGCGCCGGCTTGATCGCACCGCTCGAAACCGTGCCGTTCGAAGCGGAAAGCCTCGATCTGGCGGTGTCGCTTCTGTCGCTGCAGGCCATGAACGACATCCCCGGCATGCTGATCCAGATCCGCCGTGCGTTGCGGCCGGATGGTCTTTTCCTCGGCGCCTTTGCCGGCGCCGGTACGCTTTTCGAGTTGCGCGAAAGCCTGCTTTCGGCCGAGACCGAGCTTTACGGCGGCGCCAGTCCGCGTGTCGCCCCGTTCACCGACGTGCGCGATGCCGGTGCGCTGCTGCAGCGCGCCGGTCTCGCTCTGCCGGTCGCCGACGTCGAGACGGTGACGGTGCGCTATGCCAGCCTGTTCAACCTGATGGCGGATCTGCGGGCCATGGGCGAAACCTCTGCGCTCACCGATCGCAGCCGGCGGCCGGGCTCGCGCAAGCTGTTTGCCCGCGCGGCGGAAATCTACGCCGAGCGGTTTTCCGACCCCGACGGCCGCGTGAGGGCAAGTTTCTCGATTGTCTGGATGTCCGGCTGGGCGCCCGACGCATCGCAGCAAAAACCGCTTAAGCCAGGGTCGGCCAAGGTCTCGCTGGGAACAATCCTGGAGGCGCCCGGCGGGCAATGATCCTGCCCGCAGGCGCGGAAAGCCGGATCAGGGCGTGGGTGCGAAAGCGTTCGCAAGCTTGCTGTTGTTGTCGCTGAACAGCCAGATGATCCCGTCGCGGACCTCACCGATACCGCCGACGATGGCCAGCGACAGCACGGCGATGATGACGCCATATTCGACGGCCGTGGCGCCGGTCTCGTCGTTCAGAAAACCCAGCAGCACTGCTTTCATGGCCTCAACCCCTCTGTCCGGGACCTTACAGCCGACCTGTTAAGAAAGGTTAACGGCAAAGGCTTAACAGGCGATGAAACCGCCGCCTTTCCGAAATCTCTTAACCATGTCAGCAGTCGCCGCTGCTCCTGCCATTGGACCTGATGATGCAGACCGAGCTCGGTTGCGGCTGCAGCACGCTGCGGCGCAGCGTGTAGGTTTCGCGATGGCCGATCGAGCCTGTCGCCGCCATGTCAAGCCCGCCGAAACCATCACGGGCCGACAGCGAGCGTGTCTGGCTGTCGAGGAAGGGGGTTGCGATCAGCGCCAGCGCCACCGCGGCCGAACCGAACAGCAGCGTGATGCGCAATATGCCCATGCCCGCATCGGCGGCGCGAAAACCGCGCTCGGGCCGGATCGAGTCCCAATCCCTGTCTAGGCTCATGCTATCGCTCCCCGGCAAATCGACGGCTCGGCCGCGAACGGCCATGCTTCAATTTTTCACGACGAGATAAATCTTCCATTAACGCTGGCTGATACACGCCTCGACCAGGAACCGACCGGACGCGAGCCTCAGAGAAGATCGATGAGGAACGGGATTAGCGGCGCATCGGCCGGCGGCATCGGATAGTCGCGCATCTGCTTTGGCCGCACCCATTTCAGCGCCTGCCCTTCCCTGGGATGGGCGATGCCGCGGAAGCGGCGGCAGATGAACAGCGGCATCAGCAGGTGGAAATCGTCGTAGGAATGACTGGCGAAAGTGAGCGGCGCCAGGCAGGGAATGTCGGTTTCGATGCCGATTTCCTCATGCAGTTCGCGAATGATGCATTGTTCGGGCGTCTCGCCGGGCTCGACCTTGCCGCCGGGAAATTCCCACAATCCGGCAAGTTGCTTGCCCTGAGGCCGCTGCGCCAGAAGCACCCGGCCGTCGGCATCGACCAGCGCGCAGGCGGCGACCAGGAGCAGGCGTTTGCCGGCGGTCACGACATTATTCATGACCCGGCGGCCGGCGGTAGTGGTAGCGATAGACTTCCTCGAAGCCGAGCGAATGGTAGAGCGCCAGCGCCGGCACGTTGTTGGCCTCGACCTGCAGCCAGGCTTCCCGCGCGCCCCGCAGCCGCGCCCATTTCAGCGCCGACAGGATCAGGTTGCGGCCATGGCCCTTGTTGCGCGCCGATCTGTCGGTGGCGACCTCGAACAGGCCGGCGAGATCGCCGTCATGCACGCAGATAAGCGTCGCCAGCGCCTCGGCTCCATCTTCGAGCGCGAACAGCCCGGCTTCGGGCTGGATGGCGCCGATGATCTCTGACAGGCCGGGGCGCAGCGAAACATCCGAACCGCTGACCTTGAGCAACGCGCCGATGAAGCGGCTGATGTCCTTGAGCGGAATCTGGTCCATGGCGGCGTCGAGCTGCGCGCCGGCCAGCGGCAGCCGCATGACCAGCGACTCGTCGAACCGGCTCCAGCCCTCGCGGTCGAGATGGCTGGCGAGATCGGGACCCGACAGCGGCGACATGCGGAACGTCAGCGGCCTTCCATAGGCATCGAAACGGCGGCTGGCCCGTCCGATACGGTCGGCCATGTGCATGATATCGCCGGGATCGAGCGGATTGACCGAGTTCAGCCGCTTGGCCGGATGGCCGGCGGTCAGCCGCACCACCCAGGTGCCGTCATAGTGGACGGCGGCTGCCGGCCAGGCGCGAAAGCCGGCCGCCTCGTAGCGGCGTACGATCGCGAGCATGCTTGCCGGATGCCTGGAGCTCAAAACCGTCAGCTCCGATAATCGCCATTGATGGCGACATATTCCTTGGTGAGATCGCAGGTCCACACCGTCGCCTTGCCGCGGCCGATGCCGATATCGGCACGGATGCGGATGTCGTCGCGCTTCATGTAGGCCGACGTCGCGGCCTCGGAGTAGCCGGGGTCGCGCTCGCCTTCATGCGCCAGCCTGTTGTCGCCGAACCAGATCGACAGCCGGTCGCGATCGGCGGGTTCGCCGGCCTTGCCGACGGCCATGACGACGCGGCCCCAATTGGCGTCCTCGCCGGCGACCGCCGTCTTGACCAGCGGCGAATTGGCGATGGACAGCGCGATGCGCTTGGCCGAGCGCGCCGATTTGGCGCCGGTGACGGTGACTTCGACCTGCTTGCGGGCGCCCTCGCCGTCGCGCACCACTTGCAGCGCCAGCGATTTCAGCACCTTGCCGAGCGCCCGGCGGAACGCGCCGAGACGGGCATCCTTGGGATCGGTTATCTCCGGCGCGCCGCGCTTGGCGGCCTTGCCGGTGGCGAAGATCAGCAGCGTGTCGCTGGTCGACGTGTCGCTGTCGACGGTGACCGCGTTGAAGGACTTGGCCGTGCCGCGCGACAACAGATCCTGCAGGACGGGGGCGGCGATCGGCGCATCGGTGGCGATGAAGGAGAGCATCGTCGCCATGTCGGGCGCAATCATGCCGGCGCCCTTGGAAATGCCGTTGATGGTGACTTCGGTATCGCCGAGCTTGACGGTCGCAGTCGCCAGTTTCGGATAGGTATCCGTGGTCATGATCGCCTTTGCCGCCTCGGTCCACAGCCCGGGCTTGCCGTTGCTGACCAGCCCGGCCAGCAGGTGGCTGAATTTGCTGGTGTCGAGCGGCTCGCCGATGACGCCCGTCGAGGCCAGGAAAACCTCCGTTGCCGTGCAGCCGGCCGCCTTCGCCGCCGCCTCGCCGGTCAGCGCGGTCGACTCGCGGCCTTTCTTGCCGGTGAAGGCGTTGGCGTTGCCGGAATTGACGACCAGCACCCGGGCCTTGCCTGCGCCGAGATTCTGCCGGCAGAAATCGACCGGCGCCGAAGGGCATTTCGATTTCGTGAACACGCCGGCGACCGCGGTGCCTTCATCGAAGACCATGGTCAAAAGATCGGTGCGGCTCTTGTACTTTATCCCTGCCTCGGCGGTGGCGATGCGCACCCCTTCGATTTCCGGCATTTTGGGGTATTTCTTCGGCGCGAGCGGCGAAATCGTCGTGGACATGGAGGCCTCGGGCGGGAAAAATCGCAGGGGAAGGCCGGTTTGCCCGATAGACCGCGCGGGCGCAAGGGCGTTTTCGTCGCTCTTGCCCGGGAGTTCGAACCCGCTCGTGGTTAGGCCTGCATTGCAAATCCGATGGCGTCGCCGGGGCCGATGGCGTTATGATCTGCCCCATGGGCAGGCTTGCGATCCTTGCATGGGCATTTCTGGGACTTTTGCTGCTGAGCGCGGATGCGCAGCCGCAACGGCGCGTGGCGCTTGTCATCGGCAACGGCACTTACGCCGAAGCCGGCACGCTGGCCAACCCGGTCAACGACGCCCTCGACATCGCCGACAAGCTGCGCTCGATCGGCTTCGAGGTGATCGAGGGCAATGATCTCGGCAAGCGTGAACTCGAACGCAGCATCGGCGCGTTTTCCGATGCGCTCCAGGGCGCCGGCGTCGGGCTTTTCTACTATGCCGGCCACGGCCTGCAGGTCGACGGGCGCAACTACATCGTGCCGGTCGACGCCAGGCTGGACGTGCCCGTCAAGTTGCAGCTCGAAGCAGTGCCGATCGACGAAGTCCTCGACATCATGGAACAGCAGACCAAGGTCAGCCTGGTGTTTCTCGATGCCTGCCGCAACAATCCGTTTGCCCGCAGTCTCAGCCGCACCGCCACCACGCGCTCGGCGAAGGCGCTGGCCGGGCTGGCGCAATTCGATTCGACGCGCGGCTCGTTCATCGCCTTCTCGACGGCACCTGGCGCTGTCGCCATGGACGGCAGCGGACGCAACTCGCCTTTCGCCGCCGCCCTGCTGCGCCACATCGCCGAGCCCGGCCAGAGCATCAACGACATGATGATCGCGGTGCGCCGCGACGTGGTTTCGCAAACCCGCGAAACCCAGCGCCCCTGGGAGCAGGGATCGTTGCTCGAACGCTTCGAATTCGTCTCGGAC
>NZ_RZQY01000021.1:0-23862 GCF_003998575.1 Mesorhizobium sp. M7A.F.Ca.CA.001.10.2.1
CCTCTCCCCGCCGCGTGGTGCGGTTCAGGCGCGGTGTGATCATCGCGATCGCAGCGCTCGGATCCGGCGCTGTCTTCGGCGTTACCATGATCGCCCTCCAGGGGCCGGCCCTTCGCATCAGGGATCAGGCGGAAGATCTCTACAACACTCAGCGCAAACCAACCGCCGAGGGACTCGATACGCTTCCCCATGACTATTCCGGCATGAAGCCGAAGCCTCCCGTCCTTGGGCTACCTTTGCCGGGCGACCTCGGCCGCCCCATCCTCGAGCGGCAGCGCCAGCTCGGCATCGTGCCGGGCCAAGACATCTCGGCCGAGGAGCAGCGTCTAGCGCAGCAGGCGATCGAAGCGCGTGAATCGCGGGTGCTTTTCCGCGTCGAAAATCGAGCTCAACAGACAGATGTCGGAGAGAGCGTGCAAACTGCTCAGCATCCATTTGAGGCGCTTCCCCAATCCGAAGCAGGACGCGCGTCAGCCTCGGTGGCGGCGGCGGAAGGCGACCAGAACAATCAGCAGCGAAAGCTTGATTTTCTCAGCCAGCGGAGCACTGGCGGGATCTACAATCCGCATGCGCTTCAGACGCCGATCTCGCCATATCAACTGATGGCTGGCAGCGTGATTGCCGCCAGCCTGATCACCGGCATCAATTCCGATTTGCCGGGCCTTGTGGTCGCGCAAGTCACCGAAAATGTGCACGACACGGTCACGGGCAACATATTGCTGATTCCGCAGGGCTCACGTCTTATCGGCGTCTACGACAGCGTCGTCGCGTTCGGGCAAAAGCGAGCGCTGCTGGTCTGGCAGCGCATTCTGCTGCCCGACGGCTCGTCGGCCGAAATCGACAATCTGCCCGCGAGCGACACCGCCGGCTACGCAGGGCTGGAAGACAAAGTCGATTTCCACACTTGGCAGATGATCAAGGGAGTGGCGCTTGCCACATTGCTCGGTGTCGGCACAGAATTCAGCCTCGGCGAAAACGAGAGCGATCTGGTCAAGGCGATCCGGGAATCAGCCCAGCAGAACGCCAGTCGAGCCGGCCAGCGCATCACCGAAAAAAACCTCAATATCCAGCCCACCATCGTCGTCCGCCCAGGTTGGCCACTGCGCGTCATCGTGCACAAGGACATCGTGCTGCGGCCATACGCCAGTTGAGCAGGAGTTATCATGGCTGACCTGAAACTTGGAAAACTTCCGGACCGAACAGCTTCGAAGATCACCATTACCGTCAGCGCGGAGCTGAGCCAAACACTCAAGGAGTATGCTGCACTTTACCGTCAGACCTATGGTCAGTCTGAAACCGTGGCAGAACTCATCCCTTTCATGCTGGCGGCGTTTCTGGAAGGCGACCGAGCCTTTGCCAAGGCCAGAAAAGAACGTCTGCCGACGGAGCTTGCCGGAAAATCGTGACTCCTCCGCTAGGGCAGCTGGAACATTGCCTAGCTGTCGCGACCTACCTGCGAAGCATAGGATCAAACACCTTGAAATGCAGGTATGCGCAAGAGTGGATGTGGAAGGAGATACCGCGCAACAGCCTAAGTTTGCATTTTCGATTTTGATGCGGTAGTCGGCTATGAGCGGTCAAAACGAACGCAGCTGGTTCGCCGATCGACCAAACGGCGAGCGCACTGTGCTTTGCTCAGACCGCCACCGAGTGCCTCGCCGTTCCCCCTTTGAAATATGTATCGAACTTGGCCGCGATGGTTCGAATGAAGGGGCGACTTTCAGTCCGTACGAGGAAACTGTCACCATCGAATTCAAGCGCTCGGGCAGGATCGTGGAGTGCGATGGACCTCGAGCGATGAAGGAGCTGCTCGCCGGCTTTGCCGAACCGCTCCACCAGGTCGACTGCCGAGAAGGCAAAATCACACATCAGCCGCTCGATGATCCAGCCACGGACGCGATCGTCGTCGGAAAGGGCAACGCCGCGCACGGCAGCCAACCCGCCATCCGCAACCATGCGCCCGTACCCGGAAGTCGAAGCCATGTTCTGCACGTAGCCTTGGCGAAAACGACCGATGGACGAAGGGCCAAGTCCGATGAGTGTCGGGCAGCGATCCTCAGTGTAGCCCTGAAAATTGCGATGCAAAACCCCTGCGCGGGCCGCTATGGCCAGCGCATCGTCGGGCTTCGCGAAATGATCGAGTCCTATTGCCTCATATCCCTTGGCGACAATTGCCCGCGCCGCGAGTTGAGATTGGGCGAAACGCTCAGTGGGACTCGGCAGCCATGCCTCGTCGATCATCGTCTGATGCTTCTTGAACCAGGGCACATGTGCGTAGCCGAACAGGGCCATCCGGTCTGGCTCCAAGGTCAGTGCCTGCGCCACCGTGGAACAGATCGTCTCGCGTGTCTGATTCGGGAGCCCGTAGAGCAGGTCCAGATTGACCGATTCGACGCCCCGCGAACGAACCCCGTCGACGACTGCCTTGGTCTGCAAAAAACTCTGCTCACGATTAATTGCTTTTTGCACTTGCGGATCGAAATCCTGCACGCCGAGGCTCGCCCGCGTTACGCCGATTTGAGCAAGTGCATCAAGGCGCGCCTTGTCCATGTCGTTGGTTTCGATTTCGATGCTGACCGTAGCATCCGGGAGAAGGTCGAAGCTGTCCCGCAAGGCCGCTCCAAGAGCAACCATATCATCGGGCCTCAGAATAGTTGGCGAACCGCCACCGAAGTGGATTGCACGGACATGTGCCTTGCCGCTCACCAGACCGGCAATCGTGACGATTTCGGCATTCAGCGAGCGCAGATAAGCGGCCACCGGCTCATATTGGTGCGTCTGCTTGGTGTGGCAGGCGCAGAACCAGCAGAGCTTGTCGCAGTAAGGAATGTGCAGGTACAGCGAGATTTCGTCGCCGCTTTCCAGCGTCTCCAACCAGCCACGGTAAATGGCAGCATCGATCCCCGAATGGAAATGCGGCGCCGTCGGATAGCTGGTGTAGCGTGGGACGTTCTCGCTGAGTTTGACAGCTATTTCCGATTGCATCTCGCGTTCACCGTGTTGCCCGCCGGAACACTGCACGCATCGCTGAAGCAGACCCTGATCTCGATCAGCCGCGCTCATGGACAAACCGCCGCAGGATTTCTCTACCCTGGATGGGTATCCTGCCGGCAGTTAGGATCGGGTAAGGCGAACGCATGACCTTTCGGCAAGACATTCATAGTTCCGGCATTCCTGTTCTTTGCTTCCCTTGCGAGGCACGGCGTCGCGGTGTCTGCGGTGCGCTCGATCCAGACAATTTGGTTGGGCTCGCCAAGACTTGCTCGCGTCGCCGGATCGAGTCAGGAATGGAGTTGACCGGCGAGGCACAGAACGTCGACAGCTACTCCAACGTGCTTTCAGGCGTGGTAAAGCTATCAAAGAGCCTGTCGGATGGGCGCCAGCAGATCGTCGGTCTCCAGTTTGCACCGGATTTTCTGGGACGTCCTTTCAAGGAGGAAAGCTCGATCAATGCGGAAGCGGCAACAGCAGTCACGCTGTGTTCGTTTCCGCGAGCGGCCGTCGAACGGATGATGAAGGCGTCACGGGAATTCGAGCATCGCCTGCTCAAACAGACGCTGAATGAACTCGATGAGGCGCGCGAGTGGATGGTGACGCTGGGGCGCAAGACAGCTCCGGAAAAGGTGGCGACTTTTCTCCTCATGATGGCCCGGAATATCGATTCCAGTCTCGATGCGGCTTCCGGGTCGGCCTCCTTCGATCTGCCGCTGACGCGTGCCGAAATGTCTGATTTCCTTGGAATCACCAGCGAGACCGTGAGCCGCCAACTGACGCGATTGCGGGCTGACGGGGTGATTCGGATTGAGAACGCACGCCATGTGACGGTGGACAGCATAAGCCGTCTGGAGAAGCGCTGTGGCGGCGGACGCGAGCGGCCCTAAGCGGCGAGGCCATGTCGCATGACTCCGGGGCGGGCCGTGTTTGCCTTTTAATGCGATGTCGCCGCGCCTTCGACGAAGCGGCGTCACGGTCGAGACAAACAGCTTTCGGCCTTTGATAGGAACGTGACCAATCGCCAGGTGTGTTTCGGCACATACCGGCGAAGCATGGTCCTTAATCTGCCACGGCTCGGCGGAACGATCGCGTTCGTTTCCAATGGGATCCGAACAACGTTTGGCAGGGCATCGGCAATAGCATCCAACGCGCGCAGAGCCTCAGCTTTCGCCTCAGCGATCGCGTCTGCGCCCGCCCAACCCAGGGAACGCCTTCCATGAGGGGGTGAGCCCGCGCTGCGTTCCTCGTTCATTCGCCACCTGCTGATTGCGCCGCACAAAATCGTGCGGCCTGACATAGATCAGGGCGAGGGGGCGGCGGCTGCGCGATTAGTGCGCTGCGGATTTGGCATCCACCAGATTCGAGATCGGGATCTGCAATGAAATTCGGCACAGAGATCGTCCTTCTAAGCGTGTTCGCTTTTGCGGCCCTGGTGGCCGCCGGCTTCGGCGTGGATGAACCTTTCCGCCGACACATGTGGGTGTTGTTCTTCGCAGTGGCTGGTTTCACTGCGATCCTGTTGCGCAACACGGAGTTCAGGCCAGCAGCTCCGATTGACCCATCCGCTTACATGGATGGTCCGATCCGCTACGGCGCGATCGCCACCGTGTTCTGGGGTGTCGTCGGCATGCTGGTCGGCGTGGTGATCGCGCTGCAGCTCGCCTACCCCGATCTCAACATCCAGCCCTGGTTCAATTTCGGTCGTTTGCGGCCGTTGCACACATCCGGTGTCGTTTTCGCCTTCGGCGGCAACGCGCTGCTTTGCACGTCTCTGTATGTCGTGCAGCGCACCTGCCGCGCGCGCCTCTTCGGCCGTGATCTCGCCTGGTTCGTCTTCTGGGGCTACCAGCTTTTCATCGTCATGGCCGCGACCGGTTATCTGCTCGGCATCACCGAGGGCCGCGAGTACGCCGAACCCGAATGGTATGTGGATGTCTGGCTGACCATCGTCTGGGTCGCCTACCTCATTCTGTTCCTTGGCACGATCCTGAAGCGCAAGGAACCGCATATCTACGTGGCCAACTGGTTCTACCTGTCGTTCATCGTGACCATCGCGATGCTGCATGTGGTCAACAACCTGTCCATACCAGTCTCGTTCCTGGGCTCCAAGAGCTACTCCGCCTTTTCAGGGGTCCAGGACGCCTTGACGCAATGGTGGTACGGCCACAACGCGGTCGGCTTCTTTCTCACCGCCGGCTTCCTCGGCATGATGTATTATTTCGTGCCCAAGCAGGCGAACCGGCCAGTCTATTCGTACCGGCTGTCGATCGTCCATTTCTGGGCTATCATCTTTCTCTACATCTGGGCCGGGCCGCATCACCTGCACTACACCGCCTTGCCCGATTGGGCGCAGACGCTCGGCATGGTGTTCTCGATCATGCTGTGGATGCCGTCCTGGGGCGGCATGATCAACGGCCTGATGACGCTGTCCGGCGCCTGGGACAAGCTGCGCACCGATCCGATCATACGCATGATGGTGATGGCCGTCGCCTTCTATGGCATGTCGACCTTCGAAGGCCCCATCATGGCGATCCGGGCGGTCAATTCGCTGTCGCATTATACCGACTGGACCATCGGGCACGTCCATTCGGGTGCGCTCGGCTGGGTCGGCATGATCTCGTTCGGCGCGATCTACTACATGGTCCCGAAGCTCTGGAACCGTCAACGGCTCTACTCGCTGAGGCTCGTCACCTGGCACTTCTGGCTGGCGACACTCGGGATCGTCGTCTACGCCGCGGTGATGTGGGTGTCCGGCATCATGCAGGGCCTGATGTGGCGCGAATATGGCGAGCAGGGCTTCCTCGTCTACTCCTTCGCCGAAACCGTCGCCGCCATGCACCCCTACTATGTCATGCGCGCCATCGGCGGCGCCATGTACCTCTCCGGCGCCCTGATCATGGCCTGGAACATCACCAGGACCATCCTCGGCCACCAGCGCGAGGAGGAGCCGATGCCGAGCCCCGTCGCCATCCGACCTGCGCGATCAGGAGCCAGGTAATGGGCTTGATGGACAAACACGCAATCATCGAGAAGAACGCCACGCTTCTTCTCGTTGGCTCGCTGCTCGTGGTGACGGTCGGCGGCATCGTCGAGATCGCGCCTCTCTTCTATCTCGACAATACGATCGAGAAGGTGGAAGGCATGCGCCCCTATTCGCCGCTCGAACTTGTCGGGCGCAACATCTATATGCGCGAGGGCTGCTACCTCTGTCATAGCCAGATGATCAGGCCGTTCCGCGACGAAGTTGAGCGCTATGGCCACTACAGCCTGGCTGCCGAGTCCATGTACGATCACCCCTTCCAGTGGGGATCGAAGCGTACCGGGCCGGATCTCGCCAGAGTTGGCGACCGCTACTCGAATGCATGGCATGTCGCGCATCTTACCGACCCGCGCTCGGTGGTGCCGGAATCGATCATGCCGAGCTATGGGTTCCTGAAAGACACGCCGATCGACGTGAAGGATTTCTCGACGCATCTGGTCGCCAACAGGCTTGTAGCCGTCCCTTACACGGATGACATGATCGCCCACGCCAATGCGGATCTGGGGGCGCAGGCCGATCCCAATGCCGACACATCAGGCCTTGAGGCGCGTTACCCAAAAGCCAAGATCGGCGACTTCGACGGCAACCCGCAACAGGTCACCGAAATGGATGCCCTGCTCGCCTACCTGCAGATGCTTGGCACACTGGTCGACTTCAAAAATTACGACGAAGCCGCCGGCTACCGCTGAGGAGAACGCTGATGACCTACAATTTGATGCGGGCGTTTGCCGACAGCTGGGGCCTGGTTGCGATGGCGCTGTTCTTCGTGGGGTGCATCGCCTTTGCCCTACGCCCCGGCAGCCGAAGGCTGGCCGACGAAGCGGCCCGCATTCCGCTCGAGGACGAGTGATCATGAGCGACGAGCATATCGATGAAATCTCTGGCGTCTCGACCACCGGCCACGAATGGGATGGTATCCGGGAGCTGAACAACCCGCTTCCCAGATGGTGGGTCATCACTTTTTACGTCACCATTGTCTGGGCGATAGGCTACACCATTGCCTATCCAGCATGGCCTCTGTTGCACTCGGCGACAACGGGTGTGCTCGGCTATTCCAGCCGCAACGAGGTCAGGAACGAGCTGACCGCGGCTGAGGCCGCCAAGGGCAAATATATCTCGGCGGTGGAGTCCAAGAGCGTCTCGGAAATCGCCGCGGACGACGGCCTGCGCGAATTCGCAATCGCCGCCGGTGGCGCCGCTTTCAAGGTCAATTGCGTACAATGTCACGGCTCCGGCGCCCAGGGTTCCAAGGGCTTTCCCAATCTCAACGACGACGACTGGCTATGGGGCGGCAAGGCCGAGCAGATCCAGCAGACGATTACGCACGGCATCCGCTTTGCGACTGATGCGGAAACGCGGCTGTCGGAAATGCCGGCCTTCGGCGACATCATTACCGCCGACCAGATCGCACAAGTCAGCGCCTACGTGGCCAGCCTTTCCGGCAAGGTCCGCGATGCAAGTCTGATCCAACCCGGCGCCAAGGTCTTTGCCGAGAATTGCGTGGCCTGTCACGGCGACAATGCAAAAGGCAACAGGGAATTCGGCGCCCCCGACCTGACCGATGCGATCTGGCTCTATGGATCCGGTGAGACAGCCATCGCCGCACAGGTCCGTGCGCCAAAACAGGGCGTCATGCCGGCCTGGGTTGGCCGTCTCGGCGAGATCAAGGTCAAGGAACTTGCAGTTTATGTCCATTCGCTTGGCGGCGGAGAATAGGAATGGAAGCCCTATTCTTCGGTCCCCCCTGCCAAGCGGACGAGGCCTGGCGTGAGCCGGGCCTCGACACCATCCCTAATGCGATCTGCACAACCCGGCAAGGCTATCCTACGGCGAGGCTTTACGACAGGTGCCCCTGACATCGGCTGGGAAAGTGGAGTTGCACATGCGTGACAAGACGCAGTTGACAGGGCTCGAAACAGAAACTGTCAATTCCGCCAAAACCCGCAAGCCGCTTTATGCCGCGCGTCAAAAGATCTTTCCGAAGCGCGCCTCGGGCAACTTTCGTCGCTTCAAATGGCTGGTGATGACGATCACACTTGGCATCTATTACCTGGCTGCGTGGCTGCCTTGGGCTCGCGGTCCATTTGCCCCGGACCAGGCAGTCCTGCTCGATCTCGCGAACCGGCGCTTCTACTTCTTCTTCATCGAGATATGGCCCCAGGAATTCTTCTATGTGGCCGGCCTCCTGGTCATGGCGGGCGTCGGTCTTTTCCTGATCACCTCGACTGTCGGCCGTGCCTGGTGCGGCTATGCATGCCCTCAGACGGTGTGGGTCGATCTGTTCCTCGTCGTCGAACGTGCGATCGAGGGGGACCGTAACGCCCGCATGAAGCTCGATGCAGGTCCCTGGACCGCGCGCAAGCTCATGCTGCGCGTGTTCAAGCACACCATCTGGCTCGTCATAGGCGCGGCGACTGGCGGCGCCTGGATCTTCTATTTTGCCGATGCGCCGACGCTGGTCGGCGAACTCTTCACCGGCACCGCGGCGCCCGTCGCCTACATCACCGTCGCCGTCCTGACGGCGACCACCTACACGTTCGGCGGGCTGATGCGAGAACAGGTCTGCACCTATATGTGCCCATGGCCGCGCATCCAGGCGGCCATGCTCGACGAAAGTTCGCTCACCGTCACCTACAATGACTGGCGCGGCGAACCGCGTTCTCGCCATGCGAAGAAGGTGCAAGCTGCAGGGCAGTCCGTCGGCGACTGCGTCGACTGCAATGCCTGCGTCGCGGTCTGCCCGATGGGGATCGACATTCGCGATGGCCAGCAGCTCGAATGCATCACCTGCGCGCTCTGCATCGACGCCTGTGACGGCGTCATGGACAAGCTCGGCAAGGAGCGCGGGCTGATCTCCTACGCGACGCTCTCCGACTACAACACCAATATGATGCTGGCAACCGCGGGCGGCTCCAGTTCAGTCAACCCGTCGCTGGTCAGGACCGCTGATGGCCTGTTCTCCGACAAGGTAGCGCATTTCCACATCCGCAAGATCTTTCGGCCGCGCACCTACGTCTACATGGGCTTGTGGTCGCTGATCGGCCTCGGCCTGCTCTATTCCCTGCTGACGCGCGACCGGCTCGAACTAAACGTGTTGCATGATCGCAATCCTCAGTTCGTCACGCTGTCCGACGGCTCCATCCGCAATGGCTATACCGTCAAGCTGCTCAACATGATCCCGGAGCCGCGGACGCTCGTCGTCACGATCCAAGGCCTGGATGGAGCTGACATGAGCGTGGTCGGCGAAGATATCCCGGCAGGCCGCTCATTCGCCATTCCGGTCGAACCCGACCGCCTGAAAATGCTGAAAGTCTTCGTGCGCCAGCCCGCGGGCCAGATCCGCGCGCCGGCGCAGACTTTCAAGTTCCGCGTCGAGGACAGAGCCAGCTTCGAATCGAACGAGTACACCGCCACCTTCAACGCGCCGGAGGCCCCCAGATGACTGCCAATGTACAAAAGCCTCGTGAATTTACCGGCAGGCACATGCTGGCCATCATCCTCGCCTTTTTCGGCGTGATCATCGCGGTCAATTTGACCATGGCGACGCTCGCCAGCACAAGCTGGACTGGCCTCGTCGTCGAAAACACCTATGTGGCGAGCCAGCAATTCAACAAGAAGGCCACGGAAGGACGGGCACAGGCAGCCCTTGGCTGGACCGGCAAGCTGACCATCGCATGGGGTGAAGTCCGCTACAGCCTCACCGATGCCGCTGGCAAGCCGGTTCCCCTGCACGGCGTCAAGGTGCTGTTTCGCCATCCCGCGTACGAGAAGGAGGACAAGTCGGTCACCCTCGCACCCGCCTCGGGCCAGGAATTCGCAGCCCAGCACATGCCGAAGGACGGCGTCTGGATTGTCGAAGTCGACGCCGACGCCGGTCTGGATAAACCGTATCGCGACGTCCGCAGGATCATGATTTCCCATGGAGCGCTGCAATGAGTTGTTGTGCACCGGGCGCCGAAATGGCGCTTGATCTGGGCAGCACCACGTCGGTCCTGCCGTCTAGTCAGGAGATCAGGCTGGCGAGCCGATCGCTTGGCGATGATCTCCGCCAAACCGATCTTTCGGTGCCGAGCGTTCATTGCGCAGCTTGTATCCAGACGATCGAGACGGCGTTGGGAACGCTCGATCGCGTCGAGAGCGCCCGCGTCAACCTGTCGACGAAACGGGTCTCGGTCCGCTGGCGTGGCGACGAGGTTCCACCGTTCGTCGCCGCGCTTGGACGGCTCGGCTACCAGGCGCATCTCTTCGCCCCCGAGATTGATGAAAAGGACAGGACGCTTTCGGAGTTGATCCGCGCCGTCGCGGTTGCCGGGTTCGCGGCGGGCAATATCATGCTGCTTTCGGTCTCTGTCTGGTCCGGTGCCGAAGGCGCTACCCGCGACCTGTTCCACTGGGTCTCTGCGCTTATCGCCATCCCTGCACTCGCCTTCGCCGGCGGCATCTTCTTCCGCTCGGCCTGGAATGCGTTGCGCCACGGCCGCATGAACATGGACGTGCCGATCGCGGTCGGGGTGTCGCTTGCCTACGCCATGAGCCTCTATGAGACGATCAACCATGGCGACCATGCTTATTTCGATGCATCGGTGTCGCTGCTGTTCTTCCTGTTGATCGGCCGCACGTTGGATCACGTGATGCGCGAACGTGCCCGGATCGCCGTGAAAGGCCTGTCCCAGTTGGCCGCACGTGGCGCCATGGTGCTGCGCGGCGACGGCGCACGCGACTATCTGCCGGTTGGCGAGATCGAACCAGGGATGCAGCTGCTGATTGCTGCCGGCGAAAGGATACCCGTCGACGGCAAAATCATTCAAGGGGCATCGGATCTGGACTGTTCGCTTGTCTCGGGCGAGAGCACGCCTCGAAGCGTTGCAGCAGGCGAAGCCGTGCAGGCTGGTGTCCTCAACCTAACCGGCCCGCTGACGATTGAGGCGACAGCCGCCGCGAAAGATTCGTTTCTGGCGGAAATGGTTCGGCTCATGGAAGCCGCAGAGGGCGGCCGCGCGCATTATCGCCGGATCGCCGATCGCGTTTCAGCGCTCTATGCCCCGGTGGTTCATCTCACAGCCTTCGCGACGTTCCTTGGCTGGATGGCGGTGACCGGCGACTGGCATAGGGCGATAACCATCGCCATTGCCGTTCTGATCATCACCTGCCCGTGCGCGCTCGGCCTCGCCGTACCGATCGTTCAGGTGGTCGCCGCGCGGCGTCTGTTCGAGAACGGCATCATGGTCAAGGACGGTTCGGCCATGGAGCGCCTGGCGACGATTGATAACGCAGTGTTCGACAAGACCGGAACGCTCACGCTCGGACAACCCCGGCTCCTCAATGCATCGTCGATCGATCCGGCCATGCTGGCAATCGCGGCAGACATGGCCGCGCACTCGCGTCACCCGTTTTCAAAGGCCATAACCGGCTTTGCCGCTCCTGGCGGGCAACACAAATTCGATGCCGTCACAGAGCATCCGGGGTTCGGGATCGAAGCCACTGTCGCCGGAAGCATCTGGCGGCTGGGTCGACGCGGATGGGCTGGATGGAAGGCCCGGACCGGTGGTGAAGGCAACCATGGCTATGGCGGAACGGTGCTGACAAAAGACGGGTTCATTGTCGCGACCTTCGATTTCGAGGATGCGCTGCGCGCCGACGCGGCGGCGGCGATCAAGCGATTGAACGATACTGGGGTGTCGATGCAAATGCTGTCGGGCGATACCGCAGGTGCCTGCGGCGAAGTTGCAAGAATGCTGGGTGTCGACGACTTCGTTCCGTGCCTGCTGCCGTCGGGCAAGGTCGAGCGCATCGAGACCCTGGCGAAAGACGGACACAAGGTTCTGATGGTTGGCGACGGCCTCAACGACACGCCGGCGCTGAGCGCGGCGCATGTCTCGATCGCTCCGGCCACCGCCGCCGACATTGGCCGCAATGCCGCCGACTTCGTATTCCTGCGCGAAAGCCTTCTGGCAGTGCCTCTCGCGCTGGACGTCTCGCGCAAGGCGGGACACCTGATCCGCCAGAACATCGCGATTGCGATCGTCTACAATGCCGTCGCCGTGCCGATCGCCATCCTGGGCCACGCCACGCCTTTGTTAGCGGCGATTGCCATGTCTGCCTCATCGGTGCTTGTTATTGGAAACGCATTGCGCTTGCACGGCTTCGGGGCGAATGCGACGCTGCAAGTTATTCAAAAAGTCGGACGCTCCGCAGTCAGCTATTCGGCATAATCCTCGTGACGACGTTGCTCTATCTCATACCAGTGGCCCTTTTTCTGGGTGCACTGGGTGTGTCCGGCTTCGTCTGGGCATTGCGAAGCGGTCAATACGAAGATCTCGACGGAGCCGCCGAGCGGATACTAATTGATCGGGACGACAAACCGGAACGCTGATTTCAATCCGCTGTGCATAAGATGCGCGGATCGCGCTCGTCAGTCGAGCCGGCTCGGTCGGGAACAAGCTGTCCATGCTCCATGCTCCATGCTCCATGACCATCTTGACCTAAGCTGCACACTACATTTGTGAAAAGCCTCTGTCGTGCGAAGGACTGCCTACCATTGCACCCAGTATGAGGCGGCTGATGCCACGAGAGTACCTCGCGTGGCCGGACGAGAGCTTGGCAATGTGCGCACGGGTTCCAAAGTGGAACGTCACGGTCGATCACCTGACCGTGAACCGCCAGTGCCGATTGGTCATGTCTGGCTGATCCAGATCAGGGTCATACTCATCGGTGTGGTCTATTGACCAGTCTTCGACGGAGAAATGCATGACTTACGGAAAGATTGGTCGTCATTATCAGCACCTTCACGGTTCTGGGTTTTCTGTCGTGTGGTCGGCCATGCCTTGTGCTTACGGCGCAGCCATTAGCTGACCGGCGTCGTGTGTATCTCGCTTGCTGGCTGACCATCCGCGTGGCTGCGCGGACAGGGGGGCCGATCAACAGCTTTCGCCTTTGATGGGTTGTGTGCGTCGTTGCCGATCCATCCCGATTCCCGGCCCGCGCCTTGAGGCTATGCGACGGTACCGGAACCCAGCGCACGTCACGCGGTTCCGCGCGCGTGGTGTCCGCTCGTCACGACGATGAACGAACAAGCGGCTGGAGTACCATGAACACCGTACACATCATCGACTGCCACAATGCAAATGACTACTTCGCCGACAGGCAAGAGGGACCGATCGTGCAGCACTTGTTAAAGGCTGTCAACATCCGCGCGGAGCTCCACATGGCGTTGAACCGAACGAAATTTGGTGAGGCTGTAGTACGAGCGATGGAGGCGGAGTGCGACGTGCTTCACATCGCCGGGCACGGCAATGGTGACGGGATCGCTTCGTCCAGTGGGCGAAGTGGCCTTCTTTGGGCTGACTTCGTAAAAATGTTCCAGGGCTCGCATCCAGCGCCGAAGATCCTCGTGATGTCAACGTGCTGCGGAGCATCATCGGGGTTGGGACGTGCGTTTTCGAGATCGATCAACCGTCCGAAGTTGATCATTGGTTCGAGTGACGCGCGCTATTTCGACGACTATGTCGCCGCGTGGGCTTTGCTCTATCGGCGACTGAATTGCAAGGACATCGACATCGAAGCCATGCAGCAGGTTCTTGATGAGATATGCGCGGTCGTGGATAAAAGTTTCCGCTACCTTGGCTGGGATGACGAGAGAGAGCGCTACGTTCGATACCCTCACCCTCGCAAGAGAGCCCGCTTCGACGTCGTGGAGCGTGAGTAGTATGCGCAAGGGTTCCAGGTGGAATGTGGCGATCGATGCGGCGCGGCCGTCGCTGACCAGCGTCGCGAGTGTCTCGCTTGCTGGCGGCGATCTGCGCGGCTGCGCGGCGAAAGGGCGGGATCGGTTAGCCGCATCCACCTCTGAGCGCTTTGAGTGCTTCGTTGCCGATCGATGCGAATCTCCCGGCCCAGCGCCTTTAGGCAATGCGGCGGGCACGGAGCTCATGTCACTCGGCTCAGTTTCACCGTTACACGAGGATAGGCGACCGGATGGCGGCACGCTGATGGGCTCTGACGATAATTTTGACATCGTTGTCGTTGGAGCCGGCCCGGTCGGCCTTTCGTTCGCTGCGTCGCTTGCCCAAAGCGAACTCAAGGTGGCAGTTGTTGAACAGAACACATTCGATAGTCTGGCGAATCCGGCTTTCGATGGTCGCGAAATCGCGCTGACCAACGCTTCGATCAGAACCCTTCGCGAGCTCGGCGCCTGGGATGTCATTCCGGCTTCGGACAAATCAGCACTTCAAGGCGCGCGCGTGCTCAACGGCTCGAGCGCATTCGCTCTTCGTTTCGATCCTCCCAGCAACTCTGGAGAACCGCTGGGGGTTTTGGTTCCAAATTGCCGGATCCGCGAGGCGCTGTTCAAAATCGTCCGCTTGCAGGATCGCGCCCGGCTGTTGTGCGGCCACTCGGTCGTCGATGCAACAAACAGCCAAGAAGGAGCAGTCGTAACGCTCTCTAATGGCGCGCGTTTAACTGCTCGGCTGGTTGTTGCCGCGGATTCGCGTTTGTCCGCCACGCGTGATCTGCTAGGCATCGGCGCCGATATCAACCGGCTTGGCCACTCGATGCTGATTTGCCGAGTGAGGCACGAGCGCGCCCACCACCAGATCGCCATCGAATGGTTCGATCACCATCAGACGATAGCGATATTGCCCCTAGCGGAGGGCATGTCGTCGCTGCTGCTCACATTGCGCTCAAACGAGGCCTATAGACTGCTTGCCTTCGATGATGATTTGTTCCTGTCGGAGTTGACGAAACGGTGTCGAGGGCGCCTTGGAAAAATGACCTTGGCAAGCAAGCGCCACACCTATCCGCTGGTCACGACCTGGGCGCACAAATTCCGGGCGCCGAGCGCCGCACTCATCGGCGACGCTGCCATCGGCATGCACCCGGTGACCGCTCACGGGTTCAACATCGGTCTCAGCAGCCAGAAGCAACTCGCCCGTGGAATCATGACTGCGTGCCGCGACGGCCGCAATGTTGGCGACCCCGACATGCTGCATATATACGAAAGGCGGCTGCGCCTGTCGGCGGCGCCGCTCTACCATGCAACGAACATATTGGTTGGACTCTACTCCAGAGACCACCTGGCGGCACGGCTTGCAAGGCATCTGGGGCTTCGCTTTGCCCAACATGTTCCCCTTGTCCGGCATGGGATTTCGGCGGAGCTCCAGCGGTGATACTGCACCAGCAGTCGCATTTTTGCGCGTGCTGGGCGAGCGATGGGAGAGAGTGCATGATGCACCGGAGTAATCCTGCTCCCCGACGCTGATCTCCGATTGAAGAATTAACCCGTCCTTCAGGGGGGCTGCATAGGCTGCGGACAAGCAGGAGTAAGCAAGCTGACCCGTCCAGCCTTGGAAAAAGAAGATCCGCTGGAGGCGAGAATCCTTCAGGACCAGCTCGCTGATCTGAGGGCAGGCCTTTTCGTCTCAATGCCGATAAGCATTGTGCTGTCCGGGCTGATTTTGACCGTGCAGGCCCTTTCCGGGAACGGTCTTGCTGGCGCGGCCTGGTTTTCGGTCGTTAATGCGATAAATGCCGCCCGCCTTGCACTCGCCCGTCATCAGCTGAAGGAACCCGGAGTCCAGGATGATCTGACACGGGTTTGGCTGCGGCTTCGCTGGTTTGGCAGGCTTGCTCTTCTGGCGGGATTCACCTGGTCATTCCTTGCCGTCCTAACGGCTGGATACACGACGTCTCAAGCATCGCTGCATCTAATAATTCTGGCGGGCATTTCAGCTGGCGCGGTCACGTACGGCAGCTCATATGCTGCGGCAGCGATATGCTTCATCACACCGCCACTCCTCATTGCCGCCGCATGTTTGCTGACGAAGGGAGCCCCGGAAAACTACATTCTGGCTTTTGCCGTCCTGCTTTTCGAGGGCGGCCTGGTTCGATCCTCGTTCGTTGGACAAGCGCGCTTCCGTGACGCGAGCCGCCTGAGACATCAAGCCGAGCGGCTTGCCGCGGAAATGGAGCGCAATTCCAGGGAGGACCATCTTACCGCGCTCCTCAACAGGCGGGGCCTCGAACATGCAATCGATCAGTTTGAGAACACCGATGGACCCTTTGTGGCCATGCTGATTGATCTGGACGGGTTCAAATCTGTCAACGATACCTACGGTCACAGAACGGGTGACGAGCTGCTTGCCAGGATCGCCCGCCGAATAGAGGAAGAAGCACCGGAGGGCTCAACGCTCGCCCGCATCGGTGGGGATGAATTCGTGCTGGTTTTTTCTTCGCGAAAGAATTCTCCTTCTCCCACCAATCTCGCGTCCAATCTCATAGCCAAGCTTGCTCGCCCCTATCCTGGGATCGCATCAGTCCGCATTGGAGCGTCTATAGGAATCTACTTGGCTGAAAACCCCGGACTAACGGAAATGTTGTTGCGGGCCGACATCGCCCTTTACACAGCTAAGCGCCGCGGCAGGAATGAATTTTGTCTGTTCGATGCCGAGCTAGCCCGGGAGTTGCAACGCCGCCAGTCAATCGAACGCGATCTTCATTCGGCGATAACGATGAGAAGCTTGGTCGCTTGGTTTCAGCCAATCGTAAGACTCGAAACTGAAGCCGTCGTCAGTTTTGAAGCCTTGCTAAGATGGTCTCACCCGCTTCACGGTCCCATTTCTCCGCCCGAGATCATGACAGCGGCACGCGAAACTGGAATGCTTCAGCTGCTAACTCAAACGGTATTCGCCGACTGTTGCGCTCTTATCGAGGGCTTGGTCAAAGCTGACCGTCGTGATGTTCGTGTGGCGATGAATGTTTCACCGTGCGAGTTGGAAGCTGGCGATATTGACGAGATGATTCTTAATGGTCTGGCGGCAAAAGACCTCCCTGCAACGATGTTCGACATCGAGATTACCGAAGAAGCCCCAGTGGATCCGGACAGAGTGGATGAAAAGCTCGCCCGGCTTTCACATGCTGGCATTTCTATCGCGCTCGATGACTTCGGCACCGGTTTTTCGACGTTGGCATCGCTCAAGGACAGTCGGATCAGGAAGGTGAAAATAGATCAGGGCTTCGTTCGCGGCTTAGCCAAGTCCCGGGAGAATCGGCTGCTTGTCAAAGCGGTGATTGATCTTGGTAGGACGCTCGGGATCGAGGTCATGGCCGAGGGCGTTGAAACAGAGGCAGATCGGCAAACTCTGTACCAGCTTGGCTGCAGAACCGCGCAGGGCTTCCTGTTCTCTAAGGCAGTGCCTCTCCATTTGGCACTTGATTCGGTAGTAAAAGAGCACGCGAAGGAGTTGTGACCGGCCTCTCCGTCCGTGCTGCTCGCGGAACTTTCATGTGGGGTGGACCTGACGCGCGAAAGCCGTTTCGGACGGTAGAGTTATTACGGGGCGAAACTGAGCACGTGGTTTGGATAGCAGCAATCCGGTCCACCGGCGCACATGCAGCGGCTTCATACAAGCGTTCAAGTTGCGAGATGAGCTTGAGTGAACGACGTCGGAGAATTGCGTCCTTTGGACGCTGGTTTCGCGGTTCCCGTAGGATTCGATTACGGGAAGCGTTCTTGGCTGCTTCTCGGCTCAGCGCTCATCGGGATGAACAACGTACCCGCGGTCAAGGTCTTCGCGACCTCAACCCAGTCACCATCCCGCAACAGCAGCGGTCGGGTCCTGATCAAGCGCTCAGCCTCAGCACAGGTGCTGGAGCAACGGTAGAGCGCGGAAAACGTGTATCGGAATGCGCTGGCTCACCATAGGAAGCTGCCACGGCATGTCGAATGTCCCCAGGGGGCGGACCGTTCCCTTGCATTTGTCTCGATGACGGGCTCTCAAAGCTAAAGCCAAGAGAGCTTTATAAAAATCGCACCCGATCGGCTGCGCAACGACGACCAGCTGAGGCCCGATCGGGTGCTAAGGTCGTGCCAAAAAAGGCGCGTCACTGTCGCATTTCTAGCCGGCTTGCGATCGGACGTCATCTCTTGGCGATCGCTGCCCCTTCTCTCAAATGCGTTTAGCGGCGCCGATGGCGAATAGCGCAAGCTTTTCCACCCGTTTCTACTCCACTACCGAGACTCGTCACCAACCTCCTTTTATTCGCTTCCATATGGCCCATCCTGTCTCCAATCGAGGAGGAGCGCGAACATGGGCCAAGCCGTAGAACGTCTCAGTCTCGGGAATTCTTCTGCTCGCCAAACTGCCGTTGTCGCCGGCACCATATTTGGCAGGGTGACAGTGCACGACAAGATATCAGGCGTTCTTGTCTGGGCTGAACTATGCTTGCAAGCCATAACCCAAAAATCGCCGATCCCTTTGAATTCGAGCCGGATGAATGGGTGTTTCAAAATTTTTGGCGGTTTTAGGCAGAACCCTCCGATGGCCCGCGTACCGGTCAAGCTTCGTGAGCACTTTAGGTTCGTCGATCAGGCATAGGTTTCTTTCCCATGCCACATGCTGGCCGTTTGCCTAGTTCGGAAGCCCTCGAGAGGCGTTGCTCGTCTTGGTATGGCGTCGCCCCTTTTTCCGATCCATCGGCCACGGAGCTAGAATGGTGTCTAGCTGTTGCCGCCTACTTGGTCATCCGGCATGGAGATGCCTATATACCGACCTTCGAAAGGCTGGAATACGAGGTCGAACAAATGCGGCGGAAGCTCGGAAATCGCGAGCGAGCGCAGCGCGTGCTGGCCACGCTCAACCTAAATGGCTCGGACAGCTGGAGCCGTGAGGTTGGTTCTCAAGGCCTGGATGGCGCCGCAATCACATTCGCCCGGGCGGGGTAAAAGCGATTTTTTGGAGCCACTCGCGCTTTTGCGCTAACGAAGGTCCCGCGCCGTATTTGGGCCGGATCCATTTGTGGCCCATCAGAGAAGCAATTACCTTCTCCGGCGCCTCAACTGCCGTCAGCCGGTCCTCGAAAGTGTGTCGCAGGCTATAAAGACTATGCTCGGAAGTCGGCAGAAGTTCCTTGCTGGCGAGCACCTTGTTGACGAGCGCTGAAAGTGACGCGGCCTTGTCGCGATAACGAGGAAAGCCGTCCGGATGGAGCTTGATGGCTGCAAGTGCGCCGCCAACCAAGGGAATGTCACGGGCTGAATGACCGGTCTTCAAGCGACGGCCATTGGGGCGCACCCGCACATGCGGGATTTCTCGATCGAGGTGGATTGTTTCGGTGGTGAGGTTTGCCGCTTCAGAAAGCCTGAGTCCGGTATCGGCAATCACATAGATTAGATGGCGGGCTTCGTCATTGAGTCCGTCGAGCGCGCCTTCAGCGAGTATCTTCTCCTGAATGAACTCCGCTGTGAACGCAGCGCGTTGCCCGGGGACGGCGCCGGAAAGACGCAGGTTTCGAAAAACCGGCTCCAGCTTGAGCTGGTGAGTCAGATCGACGACGCGCAGCATTTTCGAAACATGGCCGATGTCCTTGTTGGCCGTACCGATATCAAGTCCATCCTCAACGATCCGCTTTTGCCACCACTCGCGGAACGCGATTGCGTCGTCCCGAGTGAGGCTTGCGATCTCCTTGTCGCCAATGACTCCAACCAGATTGGCAACTGCGCGCTTTTTGGGGTTACGCCATTTCTTGATTTGGTTGGGCGACATGGCCAGCAAGTTCTGTTGCTCGATCGTCTCGAATTCCTTGATAAGACCGCTCAGGCGGACCGCTGGCCGCTTCTCCCCACCCATGACGGCCGAGACGTCCTGCGCGTCCTCGATCGATTTTTTGTCGAGGAGCAGCTTGATACGGGCCATGAGTTCGTCGAGCGGCCCCGCTGCTAGTTCCTCGTTAGTGCGATAGGCCAATCCAAATGACCGCGCGCGCTTCCTCGCGGCTTCGAAACGCAGCCCCGCCTCGGCGGATTGGCCTTCCCGCAGTCTACGCCAATACGCCTCCAGCCCCGCGCCGAGGCTTTGCACTGCATCTCGCGCCCGTACACCGCGGGGATCGTCAGCCACGGCGACGCCCGTGGAAATGCGTACTAGGCAGCGGCGATCAAACGCCGCGAATTCCTTCGGCACCCTGCGGACGAGATACCAGATGCCTTCACGTTTATGCGGCTTTGGCGCTGCGGAACGTCGCATTATCTTTCTCTAATGTTACACAGTTTGTTACACAGTCTAAGATATGTTTCGCTTCGTGCTGGTCAAGTGCAACAAGGAAGCTTTTGAAAGGAAAGGATTTTTATGGAAGCTATATGGCGGAGAGGGAGGGATTCGAACCCCCGATGGGCTTGCACCCATGCCGCATTTCGAGTGCGGTGCATTCGACCACTCTGCCACCTCTCCGCGGTCATGGTCGGCCGTTGCCGGCGCGGCGCACTAGATAACGGCTGAACGGGCAGGTTACAAGGCCAATCCGTCAGTTATTTGGCTTGCTTGGCAAGCGGCGGATTCACGGGCTGGTGGGTACAGCGAGGCCCGAGGCAGATTGCCGACCAGTCACCCATCCTCAGCCCAGGCGGGGGCAACGCCGTGGGCATGTCGGCACAGCCGGTCCGTGCCCGCCAATGACGGTCTCGAAACGGCGCGGCTGGTTTGCCTTGACTCGCCCCCAACCTTCGGTTAGGGACAGCGCGCAATCGGCGTGGAGGGTTCTTCCGCGCCGCTTGTTTTTTGAACCCGCAGACTGACAAAAAGACGGCTGAACTGCCTCAGGCGGTTCATCAAGGCCGACCGAACAGCGAAAGGCAAAAAATGTTCGCAGTCATTAAAACGGGTGGCAAGCAGTATCGCGTTGCCGCCAACGATCTCCTGAAGATCGAAAAAGTCGAAGCCAATGTCGGCGATATGGTCGAGATCGGCCACGTCCTTGCACATGGCGAAGGCGAGAATGTCACGTTCGGCGCGCCGTTCGTCGATGGCGCGGTGGTCACCGCCGAAGTCGTCGAGCAGGGCAAGAACCGCACCGTCATCGCCTTCAAGAAGCGCCGCCGGCAGAATTCGCGCCGCAAGATCGGCCATCGTCAGCTTTTGACCACCGTGCGGATCTCCGAGATCCTGCTGGGTGGCGCCAAGCCGACGAAGACGGCATCGGTCAAGGCGCCGAAGAAGGTGAAGGCCGAGGCCGCCACCGAGGTGCAGGCGGAAGCCGCGCCGAAGAAGGAGCCCAAGGCCAAGGCAGCCGAGACCGCGGCAGTGCCGCTGTTCAAGGCGCCGAAGGGTGAGCCGGACGATCTGACCGTGATCAAGGGCATCGGCCCGGTCGCAGCCAAGGATCTCAACGAGCAGGGCATCATCACCTTCGCGCAGCTCGCCAAGCTGACCGACAAGGATGTCGCCAAGATCGACGAGCACATGTCCTTCAGCGCCGACCAGATCAAGGACTGGCGCGAGCAGGCCAAGGAATTGGCTGCGAAGTAATTTTCTGGCGACCTGGTCGCCGGATCGGACTTGAAACGGAACGCGAACGCGTTCATAAGGCCTTTTAGGCGCCTTGCGGCGCAACGGAGTTAGTTAGATGGCACACAAGAAAGCTGGCGGCTCGTCGCGCAACGGTCGCGACTCGCATTCCAAGCGTCTGGGCGTGAAGAAGTTCGGCGGCGAAGCCGTCATCCCGGGCAACATCATCATTCGTCAACGCGGCACCACGTGGCATCCCGGCGTCAATGTCGGCATGGGCACGGACCATACGCTTTTTGCGCTCGAGACCGGCGCCGTGACGTTCAACAAAAAAGCCAACGGCCGAACCTACGTATCGGTCAACCCGATTGCCAAAGCCGCGGAGTAGCCGGTTCCGCACTAGAACACCGGCGCCCATCTCGGGACCGGTGTCTGGCAAAGCCAGGAAAAGGATCAGGGGAGATGGGTTTCCATCTCCCCTTTTTCTTGTGCCTGGAGGACTTTCAAATGGTTGCCGAAGCGGAAGACTCAGAAGACGAAAGTTACGCGATAGATTGTCCGGTGCTGGTCACCGAGCGACTGGTGATGCGGGCGCCTCACGAAGGCGATATCGCGCAACTGGTCGAACTTGCCGACAACCGCCATGTCGCCGAAATGCTGGCCCGCATGCCGCACCCCTATGGCGAGGCCGAGGCGCGCTCTTTCCTGGCCATGACCAAGTCGCGCCGGGCCGGTATCGCTTATGCCCTGACGCTGGCCGGCACCGACACTTTCGTCGGCTGCGCCGGTCTCAACACCACCGATCGCGGGCTGGAGCTCGGTTACTGGATCGGCGAGCCGCACTGGAAGAAGGGCTATGCGACCGAGGCGGCGCACGCGCTGGTCGACCTCGCCTTCCAGAGGACGTCGATCCAGGTTCTGCATGCCTCGACACGGGTCATCAATCCGGCCTCGCGCCGCGTCATCCACAAATGCGGGTTCCAATATGCCGGCCAGGGCATGCTGAACTCGATTGTCGCCGGCCAGGTTCCCGTCGAGCGCTACCGGCTCGATCGCAAGACCTGGACGAGCTTGCGGAACTGGGTCCACTTTTGATGTGTGCCGATATTCAGGTGAGGCCGGCCTGCGAATGGCGGTTTCCTGCGCTTCCGGTGCTCGCGTACGAAAAGTACACTCCGCTCCGGTTCTCGGAAGCCACTATTCTCGGCTCGGCCTGACCTGAATCTCGACACACATCGGGTACGGCGCGAAACCAATGGGAGGCAAACTTGGATCAGCCCAGTTCGACCCAGACCGGCAGGTGGTCCGAGCCGACGGCCTTTCGGTCGACCCACAGGCGCTGCAGGGACCTGGCGAGCGACGCGCTGGTGAAGATGTAGTCGATGCGCTTGTGGCGGCTGGGATCGGTGGGTTGCCTGGGATCGACCCAGCTGATGAGATCGTCGCCGGTGGCGTTCAGGCGCAAGGCGGCATCAACGGCGAAGTCGGCGGTCAGCGGCATGCCGAATTCATGATCCGGCCGGCCGGCGAGTTCGATATATTCGGGTGAGCCGGCCAACATGTTGAAATCGCCCATACCGACAAAGGCTTCGGGATGCGGCAATTCCGGCAGGCCGATCTCGGCGACGCCGGACAGCGCGCCGCCTTCGAGCGCGTAGTTCAGCATGCGTTGGCGCAGGAACTGGATCTGGCTGGCGCGTTCGACGGGGCTGCGGTGATCGAGATGGATGGAATAGAAGCGGATGAAACCAAGCGGCGTCTCGATCAGCGCTTCCAGCGCGCCACGCTGGAAGTTCATCATCTCAAAGCTGCGGCTGCGCGGCAAAAGCAGGTTGCGCGACAGATGAATAGGCGTTTTCGACAGCACCATGTTGCCGAGCTGGAAGGTTTTCGTGATGGCGCGGCCATTGTCGATGTGCGAACCGATATTGGCCTCGAAATTGCTGCCATAGACGGCGAAGTAGTCGGGCAGCGCCTCGCCGATCTCGGCGACCATGTCGCGGCCGCCGTTCCTGGGATTGTTGCGGGTCACCTCCTGCAGAGCGATCACATCGGCGCCGCGTACAGCATCAGCGATGCGTCCGACATCGTACTGCCCGTCGAGGCCGATGCCGTACTGGATATTGTAGGTTACAAGCTTCATTCCGGCATCTCTCCGGCCGATCCCGCGCGGCCATTGTCACAAAACGGCCTCGCCCTTCGCCGCGCCTTGGTTTAGAGCAAGGGCCAAGGTTTAGAGCAATGCCGCAAGGCCACTAGTAGAAACTGTACAATCCCATGAAATTTCTCGATCAAGCCAAGGTCTACATCCGCTCCGGTGACGGTGGCGCTGGTTCGGTGTCGTTCCGGCGCGAAAAGTTCATCGAGTTCGGCGGGCCGGACGGCGGTGATGGCGGCCGTGGCGGCGATGTCTGGCTGGAGGCCGTCGACGGGTTGAACACGCTGATAGACTACCGCTACCAGCAGCATTTCAAGGCCAAGACCGGCGTCCACGGCATGGGCCGCAACATGACCGGCGCCAAGGGCGCCGATGTCACGCTGAAAGTGCCG
>NZ_RZQY01000220.1:0-8594 GCF_003998575.1 Mesorhizobium sp. M7A.F.Ca.CA.001.10.2.1
GCTCCGGGTTGTGCGCTTTCGCGCGCACCCAGGCGAGATGATGGTGAACGCGGCGTCAAGTGGAAGTCCCCTGCATACGCTTGCGGAGTCTTCTGCGAGAGCCCATGCCGACGAGCGCCAAACAAGGTCTGATGCCTTTCGGCGTCGTGGCCTCAACTCATCGATTCGCGAGAAAAGCATCGAATGCAGCAGCAACGGCGCGAACAACAAAGCGGTGCTCCGGCCGCACGCGGATGAAGCCGTTTTCGACGTCCAGGATCCCCTCCTCAGCCAGCGTCACCAAACTCTCAACTGAATCGAGAAAACGAGCTGGTTCGATTTCGTGGGCGGCACAGATGGTCGGCACGTCGGCCTCCAAATCGCACATCAGTCGCTCGATGATCGCTGCGCGCACCCGGTCATCGTCGGTCAGACGGTGACCCTTTGATGTCGCCAGACGTCCACTTGCGATGTGCCGGGCGTAAGAATCCCGTGTTACTTCGTTCTGAACATACCCCTCGCGGACTCGGCCAATAGCCGACGCGCCGAAGCCGATCACGTTTTGCAAGTATCGGCCGAGTATCCCAGCGAATTACGCCGTAGGCGCCCGGTCTTCTGGCGCTAGCGCAAGTTCGTCGTCCGGCGGAGCGAAATGATCGAGCCCGATCTCCCGGTAGCCAGCGCCAACCAGTGTCTCGGCGACAGTTGCAGCCTGTTCGGCGCGAAGATCGCCGTCCGGTAGACCTGCCTGCTCGATTAGGCGCTGATTCTTTATCACGGAAGGAATATGCGCGTATCCGAACACCGCAAGCCGGTTGGGGCGCATGGCGACCGCAGCCATCGCGGTCTGGATGCAGGACTGCACAGTCTGTTTCGGTAGACCGAAGATGAGGTCGAAGTTGATATGGCCAACGCCATGCCGGCGGAGATTTTGGACTGCAGCGGCCGTCTGCACCTTACTCTGGATCCGATTGATCGCCTTTGCACATCGGGATCAAAGCTCTGCATCCGATGCTCGCGCGGTTGACACCGTTAGCTGCCAGGGCTTCGGCCATTTCCGGTGTGAACGTTCGGGGATCGATCTCCACGGCGATCGCAGCAGTTTTGCTGAAAGCGAAGTGGCGGCGTAGAAATTCCATCAGCGCCAAGTGCTCGGCTGGCCCGATAAGGTGAGGCGTTCCGCCGCCGAAATGCACATCGCTCACCGGCAGCCCTTGCCGCACTTGCTCCGACACCAAACTGATCTCCTGACGCAGCACCGCTAAATAATTAAGGATCGGGCCGTTGCGACGGATGACCGCGGTAGGGAAGCCGCAATACCAGCACATGGATCGGCAAAACGGAATGTGGAAATAGAGCGACACCGATTCGTCGGCCGGGAGGCCCCCCAGCCATTCCTCATAATCGTCAGCACCAACTGCCGCAGAGAAGTCTGGCACAGTCGGATAGATGGTATACCAAGGCGGCCGGGGGTCCCGGTACTTTGTCAGGATTGAGGTGTGCAAGGAGCTGTCATCCCACGTCGCTCATCCATCATTCTTTCGTTGCGCGCTCGTCCTGGTCTCTGACCTAAGTCAGTGCGTCCCGCTTATGTCGCAGTCTCGTTTGGACAGGATGGGGTCAACCACGCCGGGGAGCGCGCGTGCCATGGTTGCGCCTGAGGTGATGGTGCGGTGCCGCATTCAACGTCTGAGTACGTGACGCCAGTGCAGTGTGCTTGAGGCGTCTGCGGAAGAACTTTGCAATGCGAAATTCATGTCCGACGCAACGGACCTGTCAAGCCTCGTTCAGACGCCATCCAGGTCCAGCCAGCGGCCTTCCCTGCCGGCCGAAAAACCATACCGGCTTTAGCCACCGAGACGCTCTAAAGCTGACGTCGGCTCATTTGATGAAAGGAGGACGCCGCTAGGGGGTGCACAAGGTTCCCCGGCTTGACGTCGCTTCGAGCGAAGAGCGGTGTGGCTTGTCGTCAAGCGCCGGGCAGCGTGCCCCCTACCGATATCCCGAAAAGATCGACCAAGATGGCCATGCCGACGCCACACGCGGTCTGGATGAGGCCGACCATGAAAATGCGATTGGCGCGTTCGTAGATGGGGCGCCGCAAGGAACTCATGTCGAGCAGCATGGACAGCGCTCTCATCTGCAGTGCGATGCCGAGCAGGATCGGCACTACGGCGAACAGATCGTAGAGTTGCCATGGCAAGGGGTTCGCGGCCCAATGAGTGAGGAAGCCGAGGGAAAAGGCAAGCAGGATACCCACGGCAGTGATTGTGCCGTTGCGGAAAATGGTCTCGATCGGTTCTTCCTTCGGATCGTGCTCGTCCAAGCGGCTTCCTTTCGTTGCTCTTTCCGTCGAGACTAAGTTCTCGAGAATACTGTTCATCGCCAATTACTCGAGGCGAGCCGTAGGCAGCCGTTTCAGGGTGCGCTCCCTCTCGCTTCCGGCCGCGCAATGTACCTGCACGGCGAACTTACAGCGGCGAAAAGGTGCTGCGGCCACCATGCGACGCCTCGGACGTGCACGCCCTCTGTTCCTGGCGCAGCCCTTGCGGAGCGTACGCGCAGTGATCCTTCTCGGTAGCGGATGGCGCGGCCTCCGTTGCGGTCAGACGGGAAGCCGTCGCTGTTAAACGAGACTGTCACATATCGAACATGGCGAACCGTGTCGCACATTTCTTTTCGCAGTGACCCTCAAAAAAAGTGATTCCAGCGAGACGAAGGCGCGTCGGCCCGATTTTGGTGTCGGCCGCATCTACGCTTCAGGTTGGCATGTCGCTTGCTGCTCTATTCGGAGAGCTGCAGCGGTCCGACCGGAGTGTTTCACATGTAAACGATAATGAATCTCCTAGCAGAAAACACTATTATAAGTACATGTGGCTTTTACGCTGGCTCACCTCTCGTGTCAAGCGCTTTGGCGTCCACATATTGGAGACAACACGCACAAAATTTAGAGGAAAAGCTTGCTCTTTCGCCTCTATCCTTTTTATTCCTTCATGGAGATCTAGACATGTACATCAAGAGTCCTCTTCTCGGCTTAACTGCTCTGATGACCATTTCCGTCGGTCGAGCAGCTGGCGCCGAGCGGGAACCGGCCGAGTACATCAAGATCTGCGACGTCCTCGGCTCGGGATATTCCTATATTCCCAACACCGAGACCTGCCTGCGCATCGGCGGCTATGTCCGTTACGATATCGGCCTGGGTGACGTCCGATCGTATGACAGCGCAAGAACCTCGGACGTGAGAACTGGCGAGGACCAAGGCACTTGGCGAAACAGCACACGCTTCACGTTCAAAACTTGGACCGGCCAGCAGACCGAGCTCGGCGCGTTGACGACCTATACCGAAACCCAGGTGAATTTTGGCAACAGCGCTAACTCGCATGACAGTCCTCAGAACTATGATTTCAACAGCGGCCTCGCACTGGCTTCTGCCTGGGTCGAGCTGGGAGGCCTGCGAGTTGGCAAGGAGGGGTCGGCCTTCGATACGTTTGCAAGCTACGCTGGCAACGTTCTCGATAGTATGCTCGTTCCGTCGGCCGGCTTCGACACCAACGTGGCTCAGTACCACTTCGACGCCGGCAACGGCATTTCGACTGTGATTTCGCTCGAACAAGGATCGGGCTCAGCCGGTACTATCGACAGCTATATTCCGCACGTTGTCGCCGGCTTGAAATACACGCAAGGCTGGGGCTCGATCACCGGCGTCGCGGCTTATGACAGCAATTACGAAGCTTTTGCCGGCAAGATCCGCGTCGACGTCGCTGTCACAAACCAGCTGTCGCTGTTTGGACTCTTCGGCTACGGTTCCAATGCCAGTCTCAACGAGGACTCAAACGGCGCAATTGCCAATCATGGGCGCGGCTCGTACAAAATCTGGAACGGCCAGTGGGCTTTCTGGGCGGGCGCCACCTACGAGTTTGACGAGAAAACTTCGTTCAACCTTCAGGTCTCGGGTGATCAGCTCAAGGATGCTGGTGTGGCTGCAAACGTCGCCTACATGGTCGTTCCCGGCTTCACGGTCACAGCCGAGGTCGATTACGACCACTACGGCAACTCTGGCCTCGGCCCTGCCGAGCCTACCGCCGTCAAGGGCACGAGCAAGCCGAACAGCGTCGGCGGCATTCTCCGCTTACAAGGCTCATTTTGAAATCTCTCCAGTCGCGAGCATGGCAAAGGCACTTGCCTCGACAACGCACGCATGGAGAGCTTCGTTCGCCATCTTGAAGTCTGCATCGACCGTCCACGGCCCATCGTACCAACTAGAAACTGAAAGTTATGAGCCCTGTGTACTACACCTAGCCCTTGACCTGCCCGATGAACCGGCCAGGGGCCGTCAGTTCAAATTCGGGGCCGTTTAGAGGGCAGTGTGAGGCCGTGTTAGGTAAGCGCCACTGCAATGTCGAGGCCGCGACACGCCTGTCGCTTTGGACGGCTGGAATTGCCCTTCGCGGCGCCATTCATTCTCTCAACATTTACGTGATAATGCACGCTGAGTCCGAGCCGCGTGGCAGCACCCATCCTAGGTCACTATCGGGGGGCCTTAAACCTGAACAGCTCCATCGTCGCGGCTGCTGCGGAAGCAGGAGCTATCACTGGGACCCGTACTGGTGCTTGTCAGCCGCTGAGCCGCTACTTCGTCTTAGGAAGAGCATTGTCCTTGCCAAAAGCCGGCCAGTATTTCGAGATTGCCAGTGTGGCGCCGGCTGAAGAGAAATGACCATAGTCGAAATATAAAAACTCTCCTCTATCGAAATAGGCGCAGCGTCCTGCGCTGCACAGGAATTTCAGCGGATCGATGAATGTGGCGCCTTTGGTAAATGAGCGCACACGTTCGTTGACGTCGGGGTCCATCGCGATCGGCCAGGACGTATCGTCCAGATTTTGGCGCTTGGCGAAGAACGCAATTTTCCGGACGTCAGTTGGGAACTGCGGAGACTGGCCGATGACAAACACGCGCACGCCCAGGGCACGAAGCGTAGCGATTGTTTGCTGAAGACCGTCGAAACCTCTGACCTCATAGTCACTCCATCTACCGCTGAGGATAACCGTCTTGATGTCCGCTTCCAAGATGACGTCCAAGGCCTTGCGATTGAACCGGACACAATCAAGACGATCGTACGGGTAGTAATAGAGTATCGGCGCGCAGCTGGCGTACGTATATTCAACGATGTTCGCCTGCAATCGATTTATGTTAGCACCCAAGCCGGAAACATAGTGCGCGGCGAAGGAGTCGCCCCACAAAAAAACCGTTGTTGGAAAACCGCTGGTGCGCGTGCAATCCTCCATATTCCAGCTTTCGATCCGGCTGGTGCCCTCGTTGAAACAGATGCCATTCCTCCAGTCCCCGACGGAAATGCGCCGCTGGACATAGTCCGGAAACCGTTGCGGAAAGCCGTTGCCGAGCGCCCCCGCCGCTCCGCCGGCACAAAGGACAACGATCGCGAGCGCTGAAAAGGCGAAGATAGGCCCCGGGGAGGTGAAGGCCCTCTTCTGTCGAAACGGCTGCTCTACAAACTTCCAGGAGAATGCAGCCAATGCGAGGCTTGCCACCAACATCGCACCGGTCATCAACGGATCGAGTTTTTGGAACGAAAGATAGTGCGCGAACGCATTGAGAGGCCAGTGAACAAGATACAACGAATACGAGATGAGCCCAATCCAGACCAGCGGCCTGACTTCGAGCATGCGGGTGGCGACCGTCGAGGGGGTATTTTGGCCAACATAGATCAGAAGGGCCGTTCCGATGCATGGATACAAGGCGTTGTAGCCTGGGAACGGATCACTCGCCGAAATCGCGAAGAACCCGATGGCGAGAAGGCCAAATCCGGCCACCCCCACCGACTCCATCAGGAATCGGTTGCCCAGCGGCGAGGGGCATTTGAGCATGAGCAGGGCGCCCAACATGAGTTCCCAGATTCGGGTCGGCAGCAGATAGAATCCGGCGGTGGGTGCCAGCGATGTCGCCATCACCGCCACTACGAAGCTGCAGAGAATTATCGGAAGAAGTGTCGTCAGCCAGCGCTTCCCGATGTAGCGATAGATTAGGAACATCAGGATTGGTGCGAAGATGTAGTACTGCTCCGCTACGGAAAGCGGCCAAGTGTGCAACAGTGGTAGAAGCGCGGCATCGATAGAGAAGTAACTTGACGTTTTCCAGAAGAAAACGTTCGACCAGAAGGTCGAGGTAGCTATGATGCTAAGACTGAATCCGCGCAGATCCGGTGGCAGAAGAATGAACAATGCCGCAATGCAGGTGAGAAGCATCACAAAGACGAGCGCCGGCAGAATGCGCCGGGCACGGCGCCAGTAGAAGTTGACGATGGAAAATTGGCCGCGTTCAAGGTCATCCAGGAGGCTTCCGCTGGTTAGGTAGCCGGAGATGACGAAGAAGATATCGACCCCGCTAAAGCCACCCGGGATCGCCGAAATTCCGAAATGAAAGAGTACGACCGGAAGTACAGCAACGGCCCTAAGGCCCTCGATATAGCGCCTATATTGCATCCAGCGGTTCCTTTTATTTTAGATCAGGACGCGATTGGAAGCTTTCAATCTCCGGTAGGAGTGCTGCCGAGATAAGGGCGGTATCAGCCACCTTTATCCGTCCCGAATGTTCTGTAAGTTGCAACTGGTACAGAAGCACGATCGCCATCGCCGGCCTTGACGGCCTGATTGTCGAGCAGATCGCGCGGATCGTTGACCATCACGGCCAGGTTATGTCCTGTCGAACAACCAAGCGGCTGTTTGAAGGATTCTTCATTGGGTAAGGCACCATATGAGGGACAGACCGGCGGACGGGCGTGATAGACAATCGCCTCAATTCGCACTGAGCCGGCGTCGTGTTGATCGCGCAATTGAATGTTGTCTTCTTCGATTGCCAACTGCCTGGCCTGATGGGCTACCCCTGCGCTGAGCTGGGGCGAACCGCTGATGAGGAGGTGGATGGCATCGAACCGGCCGCGACTGGCCTTGTCTAGGAAAACACGCAAACGCTGCCGTTCGGAAGCGCGCAGGCTTTGCAACGTCAGGACGGTGGTCTCCTCTCGGACAAGCATTGGTGCCGATGGTTCGACATCAACTGGCGTAGTGCTTGTGCAGCCACTTACGCTTGGTGCCAGAGCGACAAAGAGGATTATAAAACGCAACATCTTTGGATGACACTATTCGATGATGAAGCCGAGACCGCCCTGGGCGCTTGGCGCGCCCGCACGGATAGCAGCGCGGTCTCGCGGGGGACTTGTCACGGAATTCGTCGGAGCGCCCCCTCCGTTCAAAGCCGGTGCCGCCCGCTCGGTCGGTGCGCTCATCTGGTTTGGGTTGGAGCCTGGTCTTACAATGTAAGGCGTAACTAGAATGACCAGTTCTGACTCCTCTTTTTGAAACGAGGTCGAGCGAAAAAGCGGTCCCAGGATCGCCAGTTCTCCGAGCCAGGGAAAGGCCCTGACATCATTGTTGACGTTCCGCCTGATTAGACCGCCGATTGCGAAGCTCTGGCCGCTGGCGAGTTCGACGACCGTATCGGCTCGGCGCGTGGAAACTGCCGGCACGGAAATTCCGTTGATTTGCACGGCACCTTGCGTCGACAGTTCACTGACTTCGGGCGTTACGTGAATGTTGATTTGATTGTTGCTGAGAACTGTCGGCACAAATTCCAGACTGACGCCGAAGTGACGGAATTCAACCGATACCTGCCTGTTTTCCTGCAGGACAGGAATGGGAAATTCGCCGCCCGCGAGAAAGCTGGCCTTTTCACCCGACATAGCGGTGAGGTTCGGCTCAGCCAGGACGGAAGCTATATGCTCCTTGGCGAGCGCGTCGAGAACCGCGCTGACGTTGACGGCACCGTTGTCGAATCCGATTTCTGCTGTACCGCCACCCTGGGTTGAACCAGACCCAGCGCTTGCAGCGCTTCCGCTTAGAACGCCCACTTTGAAATTGCCGATTTGACCGAAGGCGGACAAGTTGACGCCGAGTGACTTCATGGCGCTGCGTGAGACTTCGGCTACGCGCACGCTGAGGTTAACTTGCAGGGATCCAGCGACCTTGATGTTGTTGACGACTTGCGCTCCGTCGCCCAGATATTGCTCAGTGACTCTTTTTGCGGTGTCGGCGACCTCTGCGTCGGGCGCCGTCCCGCTAAGGATTGCGCCGCGCGGCGTATAGTTGACGCGGATGGGATAGTCGCCGACCTGCTCCCGCAACATGGCGCGTAAATCCCCGATCGGTTGCGTGACAACGATACGCAATTCGGCGAGAGGCTCGCCATTGCCATCCAAGGCGAATAGGCTGGTCCGCCCCGATTTCTTGCCAAAGACGAAGATTGTTTTGCTCGATGGCGCCTGAAAATCCGCGATCGTGGGGTCAGCAACAAAGATGGTCGTGGCTGGCCCGGGCAGATGAACGGTCTCCCCGAGCGAAGAGGAAAGGGTCAGCGTGGCGTTGATGCTATTCGAAGCCGCATGCGGCGGGCCTTTGTCCTGCTTGTTTTGCGCCGCGACACCAAGTGGGAAAGTCACAATAAGCGCGCAGAGGAGATGGCCCAGGTAACGGGGCACTGCAGGTCTTGTAACCTTGTTGGCGATCGCCCGCCAATTGAGCGCAGCGCAAGGATGTTGAAG
>NZ_RZQY01000221.1:0-8586 GCF_003998575.1 Mesorhizobium sp. M7A.F.Ca.CA.001.10.2.1
CTTCTTCGCCGCCGTGTCGGCGATCTGTTCGTCATGCCGCTTTGCCGCACGCTCGCATTTGGCGCGGATTTCCTCGACTTCGGATTCGGTCAGATGTTCGATGCCGATGAAGTGGTTGTGGCCCTTGCCGACCCGGATCAGTTCGTCGAGCTTGGCCTGGATTGCCGCGCCATCGCGGTTCTGAGTGTTCTGGATCAGGAAGACCATCAGGAAAGTGATGATGGTCGTGCCCGTGTTGATGACGAGCTGCCAGGTGTCCGAAAAGCCGAAGAACGGGCCGCTCACCCCCCATACGATGACGATCAGGCAACAGACGGCGAATGTCGGCGGCAGGCCGGCTATGCGGGCGACCCAGTTGGCGACCTTTGTGAAATGTTTTTCCATCTATCGAAATCCTCGACGCTGCGGCGCGATGAGAAACAACCAGCGACCGTTTCAGGTTCCCGAGGCAGACAAATACCCAGCTGCAATTGAATACACGCGTAGGGAGAATAGTCAGGAAAACACACCTTATGGGTTCAATGCCACAGTGATCCTGCAGGCAAGAGTGCCTGTTCCTTCCGCTTCACAGCGGTTTACCTCCAGCCCCTTCCGCTGCGCCACCCCCGCATGGCGGAAGGGGTTTCAGTCCGGCGGGCCTTGAAGCGCGTCGCCCGACTCCGTCTCAACGCTACGCACTTGAACTGGTCAGACGGCGTCGTTTTCCCAGCGATCGAGGAACGTTTCGATCGGCATGGCCTGCATGTCGGGAACCGCTCTGGCCAGCTTTTCGACCGGCCAGTCCCACCAGGCGAGAGCTTCGATCCGCGCCGCGATATCCGGAGTGAAGCGTGGCCGGAGAGCCTTCGCCGGCACGCCGGCGACGATCGCATAGGACGGCACGTCACGCGTCACCACGGCGTTGGCGCCGATGACGGCACCGTTGCCGATGGCGATCCCAGGCATGATCACCGCGCCGTGGCCGATCCAGACATCATGGCCGATGGTCACGGCTTTCGCCTGCCGCCGCTCGCGGAAGGCGGCATCGACGCCCAGCCAGCGAAAATACTCGTTCGGCCGGTAGCTGAGCTTATGCTGGGTCAGCCGCTCTATGGGATGCTCCAGCGCATTGATACGGCTGTTGGCGGCGATCGAGCAGAATTTCCCGATCGTCGTGTAGATCGCTTCACAGTGGCGTTCAAAATAAGAGAAGTCGCCGACATTCACCTCGCGCAGCACCACCCGCTCGCCGATCGAGGCATAGCGGCCGAGCTTGCACGTCTTCAGCTCCGCGGTCGGATGGATACGCGGCTCGGGGTCTTTCGGGACGAGGTTTTCGGAACGCTCCATGCCGGCGGCTTTACGCCTAGGCGATTGGTCCCGCAAGCGGAACCAATCGTCCCTCAGATCGTCTCCCAGCAAGGATTCGCCGAGCGAATGGTCCCGCAAGCGGGACCATTCGTCCGTCCGGCTCCCGAAGGAACTAAGCAGCCTATTGCGGCTTGCCTTTGCTCCACACCACGTTCTGGCCGTAGAGCGGCACGGTGGTGACCGACATTTTGGCCGAGCCGTTCTGCACCTGGCGCGAATGCGAGAGATAGATCAGCGTCTCATTGGGCTTGTCGTAGATGCGGTTCACCACCTGCTTCTTCCAGATCAGGCTGATGCCTTGCTTGAACACCTCCTCGCCGCCCTCGCTCATGTCGATGTCGCCGATCGTGATCGGGCCGGTCTGGCGGCAGGAGATGGAGGAATCGGACGGATCCTCGAACCAGTTGCCCTTGTGCAGGCGATCGATGATGCCGCGATCGAAATAGGAGACGTGGCAGGTCACGCCTTCCACTTTCGGATCCTTGATCGCTTCGACGATGATGTCATTGCCGAGCCAGTCGACGCCGACCTTGCCGACTTCCTCGGCGACTGCGGCACCGGCGCCAACGACAACACACGCGGCCAACGCGCCGCCGATCAGTTTTCGCCCAATCAGTCCGTGCCCAATCAGTCGTGGCAAGGGAGCCTCCTGCGGTTCGAGTTGCCGGTCACAGGTGGGGCGAGCAGCCCGGCTTTGCAAGCAGATAGGTCGACACCACTGCGGTTGCGGCAACGCGGCACTTTGCCTGTGCGAGGCCGAACCGCTAAGACTGTCGCACAGGCGCGGCATTGAGCCGGCGCGGCGATTTCTGCAGACGGACTTTTCTGATGATGCGTTCTATCCTGGTCGGCATTCTCGTCCTGATGGCCGCCGGTATCGGCTGGCTGACTTTCGACTGGTATCGCGGCCATTATGGCGGCGAGCCCTTCGGCGCTGCCTTCACCCTGGTCGACCAGAAAGGCGCGCCGATCACCGAGGCTGCCTTCAGGGGTCAGCCCAGCGTCGTCTTCTTCGGCTTCACCCATTGCCCCGAGGTCTGCCCGACCACGCTGTTCGAACTGGCCGGCTGGCTGAAGACGCTCGGCGACGACGGCAAGAACCTGCACGCCTATTTCGTATCGGTCGATCCCGAGCGCGACACGCCGGAAGTGATGAACGCCTATGTCAGCAATTTCTCCGACCGCATCATCGGCATCACGGGCGATCCCGACAAGGTCCACGCCATGGCCAAGTCGTTCGGCATCTACTGGAAGAAGGTCGACACCGGCGACGGCGACTACACGATGGACCACACCGCCTCGGTGCTGCTGCTCAACGCCAATGGCGACTTTGCCGGCACCATCGCCTACGGTGAAAGCGCCGATACGGCCATCGCCAAGCTGAAGCGGCTGGCGGCGAAAGGCTAGAGCTTGATCCCGAAAAGTGGGAACCGGTTTTCGGGCAAGATCATGCTCAAAAAGAAACAGATTTCATGACCCAGACGCGCCTTTACTTCACCACCGGAAAGACCGAGTCCGTCAGCATTTTCGCGGCGCTTGAGGCAGCCTTCGAGGAAGAAGGGCTGCCGATCGCCGTCCTGGAGGTCGACGAGGACAAGGACATCCACGAAGTGTCGCTCTATGCCGATGGCGACGTCGATGCGGTCGAGACCCGCTTGAACGACATCCTTGCCGGCCTTTCCCTGTCGAAGCCGATCGAGCGCGAGGCCCTGCCCGACATCGACTGGGTGGCGCATTCGCTGGAAGAGCTGAAGCCGGTGCGTGCCGGACGTTTCTTCGTCCACGGCGCGCATGACCGCCGCAAGCGCCACAGCGGCGAGATCGCCATCGAGATCGAGGCTGGCCTTGCCTTCGGCACCGGCCACCACGGCACCACCGCCGGCTGCCTGGAAATGCTTGAAAGAGTGGTTCGGCGCGAGCATCCGCGCAATGCGCTCGACCTCGGCACCGGCAGCGCGGTGCTGGCGATTGCAGTCGCCAAGCTGGCGCATATTCCTGTGCTGGCCACCGACATCGATCCGGTGGCGGTGCGGGTGGCTGCCGCCAATGCGCGGCTCAATCACGTCAAGGCACTGGTGGAAACGGTGACCGCGCCGGGCTTTCACCACCCGGTCTTCGGCAAGCGCGCGCCCTTCGATCTCATCGTCGCCAACATATTGGCACGGCCGCTGATGCGGCTGGCGCCGCAAATGGCTGGCCACATCGCGCTCGGCGGCTCGATCGTGCTGTCAGGCATCCTCGACCGCCAGCGCGACGCCGTCATCTCGGCCTATGTCGGCCAGAATTTTCGCCACGTCAGAACCTTGCACCGCGAGGGCTGGGTGACGATCCACCTCAAGCATTGAGCCCGGGACCGACCGAGCTTGGACCAAGTTCCGCCGGTTGTCAGTCAAGCGATGCTGTAGCAGGTTGCGCGCAGCCGGAAATCGATTCCGATTTCCGTGACCGTACGCTACGGTTGCGCTGACCGCAGGAGGCCCACAATGTTCCAGACCTTCGATTCCGCCGGCGACCCGGCCGTCGGCAAACCGCGCGTGGCGCTCCTGCGCCAATGGCTTGAAGCCAACGGGCTGGACGGCTTCATCGTGCCGCGTGCCGACGAGCATCAGGGCGAGTATGTCGCCGACCGCTCGGCGCGGCTGAAATGGCTGACCGGATTCAGCGGCTCGGCCGGCGTCGCCATCGTCCTGCGCGACCGCGCCTTCGTCTTTGTCGATGGGCGCTACACGCTGCAGGTGCGCAGCGAGGTCGACCTGGACGTCTTTTCGATCGAAAGCCTGGTCGACAATCCGCCGGCTGTCTGGCTGAAAGACAATCTTGGCAAGGGCGCACGGCTCGGCTTCGATCCATGGCTGCACACGATCAGCGAGGTCAAGGCGCTGCAGGCCTCGGCCGACAAATCAGGCGCCGTGCTGGTGCCGCTCGACAAGAACCCGATTGACATCATCTGGAAGGATCAGCCCGACGCGCCGGTGGCCCCGGTCGAACTTCACCCGATCGGCTTTGCCGGCGAGCTCGCCAAGGACAAGCTCGCGCGGTTGGCGGCGGCGATCGCAAAGGACGGCGCCACCCATGCGGTGCTGACCGACCCCTCCTCCATCGCCTGGGCCTTCAACATCCGCGGCGGCGACGTGCCGCACACGCCGCTGGCGCTCGGCTTCGCCATTCTTGCCGCCGATGGGTCGCACCAGCTTTTCATGGATAAGCGCAAATTCTCGCGCCAGGTCGCGGCCTATCTCACCCAGCTCGCCGAGCCGCATGGGCCCGGCGAATTCCAAGCCGCGATCGTCGCCCTTGCCAAGAGTGGCGCGAAAATCGCGCTCGACCCGGTGCTGGCGGCCGACCGGCTGCGCATGCTGGTCGAGGCCAATGGCGGCGCCGTCGTTGCAGCAGCAGACCCCGCCCGCATCCCGCGCGCCACCAAGAACCAGGCCGAGATCAACGGCTCGCGCGCCGCGCATCGGCGTGACGGTGCGGCCGTGGCGAAGCTTCTGTGCTGGCTGGAGCGGCAAAAACCCGGATCGCTCGATGAGATATCGGTGGTCACCCGGCTGGAGGAGACGCGACGGCAGACCGGCGAGGAAACGCAGATGCCGCTGCGCGATGTCTCCTTCGACACCATTTCGGGCGCCGGTCCGAACGGCGCCATCATGCATTACCGCGTGTCGCGCGCCACCAGCCGCAAGCTGCAGGCCGGCGAGTTGTTCCTGCTCGACTCCGGTGCGCAGTATCAGGACGGCACCACCGACATCACGCGCACCGTGCCTATCGGCCAGCCGACGCAGGAGATGCGCGAACGCTTCACCCTGGTGCTGAAAGGCATGATCGGCATTTCCACGCTGCGCTTTCCCGCCGGCACGCGCGGTTCGGAAATCGATGCCGTCGCGCGCATGGCGCTGTGGAAGCACGGCTGCGACTTCGCCCACGGCACCGGCCATGGCGTCGGCTCATATCTGGCGGTGCATGAAGGGCCGCAGCGTATCGCCCGCACCGGCACCGAAAAGCTGCTCGAAGGCATGATGCTGTCCAACGAGCCGGGCTACTACAAGGAAGGCGCCTACGGCATCCGCATCGAGAACCTGATCCTGGTGACACCGGCGCAAGAGATCGAGGGCGGAGACATCGCCATGCACGGCTTCGAGACGCTGACGCTGGCGCCGATCGATACCAGGCTGGTGCAGTCGGACCTCCTGACGCGCGACGAGTTGCACTGGCTGGACTCGTACCATGCGCGCGTGCTGGCCGAGATCGGCCCGATGCTCGACGGCGAAACGCTGGCCTGGCTGGAAAAGGCCACCGCCCCGCTGCCGCACGACGCGAAGATTTGAAATCAGTCTTGGAAGGTCGGCGCCGCCCCTCATCGCCCTGCCGGGCACTTCTCCCCGTATAGTGACGGGGAGAAGGATGCCGTCATCGACGATTTCGCCAACCACCAACGTTGCAGAAAAGCGCCGAGGTTGAGACAAATCCCTTCTCCCCGTCCCTATACGGGGAGAAGATGCCGGCAGGCAGATGAGGGGCAGCGCTAACGGTTCAAGTCGATCGCGCCCAGACCCTAGCCCACAAATTGCCGCGCCAAAATCAGAACGGCCGCGCCGGCCAGAAACATCGCCATCAACCCACCGCGCAGCGAAACCACGGCGGTGACCACCAGTGCGGCCCATTCCGCCGGCCCGGCATTCAACAGTTCCGGCGCCACCAGCGTCGTCAGCACCGCCGCCGGCACGGCGTTGAGACCAGCCTCGACGCGCGGATGGATTGTTTCGAAGCGGGAGATGACCAGATGCCCGCCGATGCGCGTCAGATAGGTGGCGACCGCGCCGGCGATGATGATCCAGAAGGTCGTGCTCATGGCCGCGCCTTTACGCCGCTGTGATGGGGAGGCAGGATGACCGCCAGCAGCACACCGGCAACAGCGCCGATCGAGACATGCCAGGGCGAGCCCACGGTCTTATAGGCGATGATCGAGGCGGCGGCGCTGGCGATGACCACCGGTAGCCACAGCGGCCGCTTGCGGAAGCCCAGCACGAGACCGAGGAAATAGATCGGCAGCAGGAAATCGATGCCGAGCACATGCGTGTCGGGGATCAGCTTGCCGAACATCGCGCCAAGCGCGCTCTCGACGATCCAGAACAGATAGACCGGCAGGCCAAGTCCCAGATACCAGGCAAAGCCGACCGTCTGGCCCGATTGCGCCCGCGCTTCGGCTACCGCGAATTGCGGATCGGTGAGGATGAAATAACCAAGTGCCTGCTGGATGACAGGCCAGTGCGCGATGCGCCGGCCGATGCCTGCGGAATAGAGCACGTGGCGGAAATTGACGGCGAAGATCGACAGCACGATCAGCCACGGCGCCACATGCTGGCCGAACAGCTGGATGCCGACCATCTGGCTGGCGCCGCCATAGACCAGCGCGCTCATCAGGAAGGCTTCCAGGACCGAGAAGCCATTGTCGACGGCGAGCGCGCCGAACAGCACCGCAAACGGCGCCGACGCCACCACGACAGGCATCGACAGCCGCACGCCCTGCCAGAAATCGCTTCTATCGCCGCTCTCGGAAATTGCTTGCGCCGACATGGCCTCTCCTTGATCAGGGCCTGATGTAGGAAGCGCTGCCTGCCTTGTCACACGAATTCGCTTGAGCCAAACGATCAGCGGAAATGATCGTCGGGTTACCGGAGCCGGAGGCTAGTCAAGCGAACCCTTGCCCTCGATCGCCCTGCCCCAGTCGAGCAGCGGCTTGGCGCGCAAGGTGAAATCGACGAGTTCGTCGACCAGATCAGCCGTATGGATTCCCGCCGGATCGATGACATGCTGGACATAGAAATGCCGGTGGCGGATGGCGGCGACCAGATCGGGATCACTGATTTCCTCGAAGCCGCATGGCGTACGCTTCATACGGCCTTCGGTCTCGAGTTCAAGCCGGTTCTTCTTCAACGCCGCCACCAGGCCGCGAAAATTGTCCGGCTTTGTCGCGATGGCTTTGCGCATCGCCAGCAGCAGCGCCGGTTCCGGCTGCCACCAGGCAATGTCGGCAAAACAGCGCTCAAGCCCGATATGCACGTAGAACACACCCTGCTCCATCTTGGTGCCGTCGGGCGACAGGATGGCCGACAAATGCCTGTTGTAGGGCCGCTTGTCTTTGGCGAAGCGCACGTCGCGATTGATGCGGAACAGCGACTTCTTGCGATCACCGCGCAGGCCGAGCCCGGCCTCTTGGAAGCGTTCGGTCAGCGTGTCCACGAGATCACTGAGCGGATCGCGCAATTCCTGTTCGAACAGGTCACGGTTCTCCAAAAACCACTCTCGGCTCTGGTGGAAATCCAGCGCCTTCAGGAACGGAATGGCTTTCGGGCCGAAACCCTTGAATGCGCCTTCCATCACGCCTTGCCGATCCGTACCAGCCAGCCATCCTCGTCGATCACCTCGATGCCGAGTTCGCTGGCGAGCTTGAGCTTGGAGCCGGCACCCGGCCCGGCGACCACCAGATCCGTCTTTGCCGAAACCGAGCCCGCGACCTTGGCGCCCAGGCGCTCCGCCATCGCCTTGGCTTCGGAGCGTGTCATCTTCTCCAGCGAGCCCGTGAACACGACCGTCTTGCCGGCGACCTCGCTGTCGGCCGAGACGTTGACGATATACGGCTTCGGCTTGACTTGGCGGAGCAACGCGTCAAGCACGTCGTCATTGCGCTCATTGCCGAAGAAGTCGCGCAACGCATCGATCACGGTATCGCCGATGCCGTTGACCGAGGGGAAAACCGTGTGTGGATCCTCCGCTGCCGCTGTCTCCTTGCCGACCCGGATCATCTCCTCGATGGTCGAGAAGGTGCGGGCAAGCACGGCGGCCGTCGTTTCGCCGATATGGCGGATGCCGAGCGCGAATATGAAACGGTCGAGCTCCGGCTCGCGGCGCGAGTCGATGGCGGCGAACAGCTTGTCGAGGCCCTCATAGTTGCGATCCTCGACGCTGCGCACATTCTTGCGCGTCTTGCCCGATGCGGCCTCGCGCTGCCTTGCCTGCTCCTCGCGGCGTTCGGCCAGCGCCCTGGTGACGGCCGGACGGCGATCCCTGAGCGTGAAGATATCGGCGGCGGTCTTGATCAATCCCGCATTGAAGAACGTGTCTATGTTCTCCGCGCCGAGGCCTTCGATGTCCAGGGCGCCGCGTGACACGAAGTGGCGCAATCCTTCCACCGCCTGCGCCGGGCAGATCAGTTCGCCGGGGCAGCGCCGGCGG